>CBFGOI010000021.1:0-50767 GCA_965650335.1 uncultured Pedobacter sp.
AAATATATACAGTTTTATAAAATATTTTGAGAGTGGCTTGATATTCTGATGATTACAAAAAAAGCCCTTCTGTAAAGAAGAGCTTAATAAATACACAGGCCTATAAGCCGGGTTCTGTTCCGTAAACGGTTTCTATCATTTATCTGGCTGTACCATTGCTGGCACAATCTAACGGCCTACCCATCCCGACAAAAGATTTTCATCTTTAAGGAGCGAGCAACTCCTGATTCGGGACTTATTTGGCCTTTCAACTCCCGGGGTTTACCGCGATGCATGTTGCCATACAAAGCCGTGAGCTCTTACCTCACGTTTTCACCTTTTCCCCGATTTGCATCAGGGGTAGTTTATTTTCTGTGGCACTTTCCGTCTTCCGATAATCGGAATCCTTCCCGTTAGGAAGCGAGATGCTCTGTGTTGCCCGGACTTTCCTCCATTCTCCGGATGGAGAACAGCGATAGAACAGCCTGTGGCTACAAAGGTAACTAATATTCGTGACGCTGATAAGCTGCTTTAAAATCTCCTGCCATTATTTTAAACCTTTCTACTACGGTGGCTATAAATTCTTCATCAAGTAGTTGAAAAATGCTGTTTACGCCCTCTAAAAGATCTGCTTCCGAAACCTTGTAAGTTTGTTCAAGTGCTCCTTGTTCAAACTTTACTATGTATTTCATATTCATAGAAAATATGGTGATTTTACAATCAGTGCGCGGTAATTCTGCTACTACTCTCATCAGTTTTAAAAATCTGTTCTAAGGGGTCAAGGCCTTTTAATGTTCCAAAGCTAGCTATCGGTTTAAATCTGGCAAATAATTCTTCGCTATACCAGTTTTCCTCCCGTGTTTTTTTGATCACTTCTTTGTGTTCTTCAGACTGGTAAGCGAAAGCTTTTACATCATCAAGGCTCTTCCAAATAGAAAAGGTTGCTTGTTTGTAAAAAGGTGCTTCGCCGACACCAAAAGAGGTAATGTAGCCCTTCGAATTCAACATTAACTTCGATACTTTATCAACATTAGACCAAAAGTTTTTTAAGCGGTTAAACCGGATGGTAGCGCGGGTCAAAACAGCTATCGGCCCGGTGTATGCAATGTTGTTTGATTTTCCAAAAGGTTCTTTTCCATCCCAATGTCCATGGCTTGTAAGCGGCTCACACAAGATAGTATACGTTTCTGAAGCAAAAGCTTTCCACCACGAAGAAATAAACGATTTTTTATAGAAAGTCGTGAAGGATTCTTCAGAGTCCCAAACCGTTAAAAGAGCCCACTGTTGCAGATCTGCTTGTTGATCAAAAGTCCCGTTTTTGCCGCTCCCGAGTAGTTTCCAGAAGCTGCATTTTTTATCCAGCGCCAGAGGAATACGGTGAATTGCCATCGCCAGGAAGGCGAAAGGTATTTTGGTTTTTGAATACCTGATTATGGTTAAAGCAACCAGCATGTATGCGATTTAGGAAAAATAATTTGAAACCAGAATCAAGATCTGATTTATTATAAAATGAAAAAGACCGGACAGATCCGGCCTCTTTCTACACAAAAATTACAGGAATTATATGTTATTAGCCCTGTCCTTTACGCTGGCTACGGTTTCGTTCGCTTTTGCTTTGACTGTATCGCCAATGTCTTTTAACTTTTCTGCTAGAGAATCAGTGGTTCTTTTTCCTTCTTCAGTGCCGAAAAGGTACCAGGCGGCTGCGCCTATTGCTACTCCCGCAAGCAATAAGGCAGGTAATTTCGAATTATTTGTCATGTTTATAGAGATTTAGAGTGTTTATAATAAAGTCTTTCTGATCAAAAAGGTTTATAAAAAGATGATAAAAAAAAGAGGCTGTCGAAAAGATCCATTTCTGCAACGCAGTGTTTAGATTCTTTTTGACAGCCTCTTTAAGTCTTATTGACTAAGGCTTTATTCTTCGCCTGTATCGCCGTAGCTTACTTTAGGGATATGTTTATCAATTTGCCAGCGACCTGTTCCTTCTTCACCGATGACATCAAATAACTCAAGAATCCTGCGGGCTACGTATTCTTCTTCAATTTGTTCTTTTAAGAACCATTGGATAAATTCGAAGGTCGTAAAGTCTTTTAACCTCAAGCATTGATCAGCTATCCGATTAAATTGACCAGTTACTTTTATTTCCTGTTGCAAGGCTAACTCAAAAACACCTCTGAATGATTCGAATTCCTGTGGAACATTCGTAACCTCGGGAGAGATTGCTCTGCCACCAAGATCGTTTATGAATTTGAATATTTTGAGCATGTGACCACGCTCTTCATTAGATTGCTTTTCCAAATGACCCGCACTATTATCAAATCCATTGCGATTGCAATAAGATGCCATAGATAAATACACTGCGGAGGAATATGCTTCGGTTTTTATTTGTTCGTTTAAAAGGTTTTCAATTTCTTCTGAAAGAGAAGTCCTTAATCTGAGAAGATCTTTCATAATCAAATATGTTGCTATTGCTAATTTACGATTTTAACAACAATTACGAACAAAAGTGATTCCTGAAATTTAATACATATTTAATCTAAATATGAAATACCTGAGGCTTAAGGCATTCACAAAGAACACTGTGGAGATGCAAAGTGAACTTAGCTCCTGAAAGTAAGTTCTTTAAGTTGAGAACATCGGTTAAGGTTAAGACAAAACACCGGTCTGAATAGGGCGGCATTAAAACAGTAATGTCTGTGAGAGATTTAGTGGAGAATATCATTTCCTCTAAATTTATACCATTAACCCGTTTTATAAAGTCAAGAAAGTTAGTCGCTTTGAATGATGATGTAAGCCCAGCATACTCTAAAATGTAGGTATTGGTTTTGTTGCACTGAGAAACAGAACCGCATTCTGTTCTAAAAACTTCGACTATTTCAACACAATTATTCTGCTTCATCTAAAACTCTGTGTTACAAATTTACGCATTGTTTATAATTAGTCCAAATAAGTATGAAATTAAAAGTCACTAATGATCACTAGTTTCTCAGGAATAGAGCTTGCTTCTCTAGTTACAGTTTCATACTTGCCGGAAGATTATGTTTTAGCTGTTGCTCAACAATTTCTCCCATAGTTTTGCATCGCTTAAACGAAGATGATTTATGAAAATCGCTTAAGTCGGATGCCAGCTGCTCAATTTTACTTCGCGGGGAAATTTCATCTTTCTTCATCACTTCCAGCAAATCGAATAGGCGATAATGGACAAGTTTTACACGGTTGTTAATCAGACTTCGTTCTTCTTCAAGATATTGCCGCATGGTTTTTTTATCCATGTGCTGAATTCCTAGTTTTACCAACTGATAATTTTCTTTAAAGTAATGAGGAAGATAGAATTGCCGTCGGCCTTCGTACGATTGCTGATCGAAATCTATAGCCCGTAAGCGATATTGGTTGCCTTCAATATCCGGGGTTATGTGAACCACATAGTTATATGAGCGCATATCTCCCAGTAAACGGATGAAACAGCGTTCGTTAAACTTTACAAATTCCTTGCAAATGCGTATCTGGTTGAACTTTGAAGTGTTCAGTCGTTGTTTAATAAAGATATCGCCAGGTAAACCCGAAATATGTTCTTCAATAAGGGTATTTCCGTCGGTTAAATAGGTGAGCCTGTTCGGAGAAAGAATATGTTCCAATTCCAAACCGTAAACTCTGGATGCATCGGCTACCTTAACATAGAAATAGTCGTAATTGTCGTTAAACCTGTTTATTACCCTAATTCTGAAAGGTTTTGAGTTGCCGAAGGTACAATAGTCGATTTGCGCAATTTGCAGGTGATCCATAACTTCCGTATCTCCAGAAGCATTCATCAGAGCATATATATAGGATAAGCCGGGGAAAAGCTCGCTCATTTCAGACTGATCGTAAAAAACGGTTTGCCAAAGTGTGTCATTTCCGTTTTTGTCAAGCAAGGGGACACTTGTATTAAATCGCAATAAATCAGAATATTGAACAGGCAGTTTTATTTCGCGGTTATACTTCAGAAGGTAGTCGCGCAGTTTGTCGTTTATTGAATAAAAGAACTTTTTTCTGGATGGTACATCCAATCTCGATTCGTAATCTGCCATAATAATACCAGCAAGATATTAATTTTTAATCCTATTTGATCCGGGTTTTAATCATCTATATACAAGAATCTATTATATAACGTTGTTTTCTTAAACTATCGCATCAAAATTAGTTTTCGTATCATGCTAAATATATTAGTATAATTTATAAGTTTGTATTCATGTACGCAATAGTTGATATTGAAACGACGGGAGGGCATGCTTCGGCGAATGGAATTACCGAAATCGCTATTGTTTTACATGATGGAAATAAAGTTACCAGGCGATATGAGACGTTAATTAATCCGCAAAAGCATATCCCGATTTATATCTCTGCCCTTACGGGAATCAGCAATGAAATGGTGGCTACAGCACCTCTTTTTTCTGAAGTAGCAACAGAGGTTTTTAGTTTGCTTCATGATAAGATTTTTATTGCTCACAATGTTAATTTCGATTATTCTTTCCTTAAATACCATTTATCAGCTTGCGGCTATGAGCTTCAAACAAAAAAGCTTTGTACTGTACGCTTGAGCAGAAAAGTGTTTCCGGGTTTACTTTCATACAGTTTAGGCAAATTATGCAAGCAGCTGAAAGTAGAGCTCAACAATCACCATAGAGCCGGAGGAGATGCAGAGGCAACCGCCATTTTGTTTTCCATGATCCTGGAAAATGATAAAGATGGTCACGTTGTTCAATCACTGAACAGAAATTCAAAGGAGCAACGTTTGCCTCCCAATCTGGAGCGGTCAGAATTTGAAAAGTTACCCAACACCCCCGGAGTATATTATTTCTATAATCAGAAGGGCAAGGTGGTTTATGTAGGTAAAGCCAAAAATCTAAAAAAGCGGGTAAGCTCGCATTTTACCGGGAACAATGCCAATAAGCAGCGGCAGGATTTTATGCGAGACATCCACTCAATAAACTTCCAGGAATGCGGAACAGAATTAATGGCTTTTATTCTGGAGGCAACAGAAATAAAGCGTTTATGGCCTGAAAATAATCGTGCACTGAAACGCTTTGAACAGGCTTATGGATTGTTTTTGTATGAAGATCAGAGAGGTTACCAACGGTTGTTGATTGATAAAAAGAGGAAAGGATCAAGTCCGATTTACAGTTTTAACCAGATTTTTGAAGGACATAGTTTATTAAGGCAATTGATAGAAGAGTTTGAACTTTGTCCGAAACTATGTTTTATTCAAACAAATCATGACGAGTGCCTGGGCACTGAAAATAAGCCGTGTAAAGGCGCATGCAAAGGGACTGAAAGCAGGGCTCTTTATAACATCAGAGTTCAACAGGCTATTGCCAGGCTTAAATCCAATTTGCCATCGTTTGCTTTGCTTGACGAGGGCAGGACGGAAGAAGAACACAGCGTGATTTTGATGGAGCAGGGACATCTCCGTGGAATGGGTTATATAATGAAAGGCAGTCCTGTAGAAGATATGGATGCATTAAAAAGCATCTTGCAGCCCTATCCCTCAAATGATTATATCCGAAATCTGGTCCAAAATTATGCGGTCAGATATCCCGAAAGGTTACTAAGTTTTTAATCAGCGCGATCGCTCACGAAATTATAGCAGCGAACGTCCGGTTTTTTGTCTCAATATTTTGAAAAGGGTCAAAAATCGATGGGTGTATAACCTTATATCGCCTGAGTTTTATAGTAATTCTCTGCCACCTGTTGCAAGGTTTTCACTAATATTTCCAGACTGATCGGTTTGGTGATATAATCGTTCATTCCGGCGTTCAAACAAGCTTCACGATCTTCAGGTAATGCATTTGCAGTCATGGCAATAATAGCAGGCTGATATAGACTGTTTTTTCTGATATGAACAGTTGCTTCCAGTCCGTCCATTTCCGGCATCAGCATGTCCATCAGTATTATATCGTATTCTTTCAATAATAGTTTTTCTACCGCTTCTTTACCGTTATTCGCCAGCTCTGGTGTATAGCCTAATTTGCTCAATACTTTCATAGCCAGTTTTTGGTTGATCAGGTTATCTTCCGCCAAAAGAATGTCTAAAGGATATAGTTTTCCAAAGCCTTCAGAAAGCAGCGACTTCGGTTTCTCTTCTTGTACAGGTTGTTTTCCGGGTTTCAGTTCGGATTGGACCAGATTAAATAGCTGTGCTTGTTTTACCGGTTTGGTAAGTACTGAATTAAATAGATGAGGATATTTGGATCGGGTTTCATCGCCTACTGAGCTTAACAGGATGATTGGTACCTGAGGTATAATTTTCTTTAGGGCAGTTGCTAATCCGATGCCATCCATTTGAGGCATTTGCATATCGGTTATAACCAACTGAACGATTTCTCCCGTCGATACAATGTCAATTGCCTGATCTGCCGAGCTAGCCAACACAGGAACCAGTTTCCAAAGTTCCAGTTGTGTTTTTAGAATAGATAAGTTGGTAGCATTGTCGTCGATAATCAAAACTTTTTTACCTTCATTTTCTGCGATATTCAAGTGTGCATACTTCTTTTCCGAGATATTACCAACGCGGCACTTGATATTAAAACTAAAAGTAGTTCCTACGCCTTCTTCGCTTTCAACAGAGATATCGCCACCCATTAATTTAACGAGGCGTTCGCTGATCACCAGGCCTAAGCCCGTTCCTCCATATTTACGGGTAGTGGATGAATCGACTTGAGAGAAGGCTTTAAATAGGCGTACGATCTTATCTTTAGGAATGCCAATTCCGCTATCCCGAACATTAAATAAAAGTTCTATCTCATTATTTGCGGCTTTTGTAAGGTGTACATTTACAAAAACTTCGCCCGCATGAGTGAACTTCATAGCATTGCTGACTAAGTTGAGCAGTATTTGGCGCAGTCGTCCGCGGTCGCCGATTATCTGGGCAGGAACCATGTGGTCGATCTGGTAAACCAGATCCAGTGCCTGCGATGCAGCCTTACCTGCAAATACGTCCATCACTTCTTCTATGCATTGACGGAGGTCAAAGTCATGATGTTCCAGTTCCATATTCCCCGACTCGATTTTAGAAAAGTCAAGGATATCATTAATAACCGTAAGCAAGGCATCGCCGCTGGTGCGTATTACATTGACATAATCTTGCTGCTCGTTAGAAAGTTTAGTCTCGGCCAGGAGCGAAGCCATTCCAATCACTCCATTCATAGGAGTTCTAATTTCATGGCTCATCGTGGCAAGAAACACACTTTTTGCCTGGTTTGCTTTTTCAGCCTTCTGACGCTCTTCATGCAGTTCTTCATTTAGTGTCTGCAAATGGTCTGTTTGCGACTGCAATTCTTCCGATTGTGCCTGCAGCTCTTCATTCATTTGCTGCAGTTCATCCGATTTCGAATTCAGTTCCTCATTCATTTGCAGTACACTTTCGGACTGTACCCTAAGTTCTTCCGCCTGTTGAACCACTTCTGATGTACGAAGTTGAACCTGAATTTCGAGTTCTCTTTTTTGGGCCTCGATTAAATGGATTCTACGACGATAAAAAGCAATACTGCCACCAATGAAGATTATTACTAGTAGAATTTTAAACCATAGTGTCATCCAAAACGGGGGAGTAATGATGATCTTTATAGAAGCGCCAGTGTTGTTCCAGATACCATCATTATTTGATGCTTTTACTCTAAACGTATATACTCCTGGTGGAATGTTTGTATAGGCTGCTCGTCTGGTTGTACCCACATTGTTCCAGTCGTCTTCAAATCCCTCAAGCTTATACGCATATTGGTTTTCTTTGGTTCTGGATAAGTTGGAAGCTAAAAAAGCGAATGAAAAAATATTTTGCTTGTAAGAAAGATGGATCACTTTAGTCTCGCTAATGACAGTCTTCAGAATAGAGTCTTCATCTCCGACAGAAACGTGCTTGTTAAACAGCTCAAAATCATAGATGATAACTTTAGGAACTGTTGTGTTTACCGATAGCTTGTTAGGATTAAACATGTTAAATCCAAACAGGCCTCCAAAAATCATTTCGCCGCTTTTTAGCTTTAAGGCCGAACGATCAAGAAATTCATTGTAGTCGAAACCGTTATTGATACTGTAATTTTTAAATGTTCTGGTGGCCCTTTTAAACTGTGATATTCCTTTAGGTGTGGTGATCCAAATATCCCCGTTATCAGCTTCCAGAAGCCCATTGATTGAGGCGCTCTCGAATTCTTTACCAGAGGTAAAGTTCGTGATGGCATTTGTCTTAGTGTTCAGGTGGCTTAAGCCTGCTCCTGTTCCTATCCACAGATCACCTTGCTTATCTTCAAGTAAGATATGGATGTTATCACTAATAATAGTTTTATCGTTTAATGGATTGTGTTTAAAGGTTTTATAGGTCGATTTTTTAATATTTATCTTGATTAAACCATCAGAACTTGATGCGATCCATAAGTTGGATTCCCTGTCGATGTGAAAACAATTGATACCCGCTACAGGTATTTGTTTTCCGTCCCAATGCAGTCTGTAAAACTGTTTTTTCTTTTTGTCGAATTTGAATACTCCGGTGCTGAATGAGGCAACATATAATTCTCCTTCATTATCTTCCTTAATAAACCAGATGTCCCGCAGCTGGATTCTTTCTTTAGCAAGCGAATCAATTCCGTTGTATACCTGGTAAGTGTTGTTTTTATGATCGTATTTGTAAACTCCCTGATCGAAGGTGCCAAGCCAAAAATTCTTATCCCGATCTTCATAAAAAGATAGAATGGTGCCAACCCGCTCGCCATTGGCTCGTGGCCGATTGTGAACAAATGTGTTTGATTTTCTGTCAAATATGTCAAAGCCATTTCTAAGTCCAATCCATATCCGGTTTTGAGAATCTTCGTAAAAACTGAAAGCTTCCTTATCTCCTAAACTTTTTTTATTACCGGCATTGTAAGAGTAGTTAGGAAATCTGGAATCCAGGGCTTCTTTTATCGAAATACCTGCGATGCTGCCGATCCAGATGTTTCCTTCAGAATCGCTATGAAGTGCATTTAGTCCGTTGTCTACCAGCGAGTTTATCTCAAAGGGATCGTTTGTATAGGATGTAAATAAACTGGTTTTTTTGTCGAAAACACTTAATCCAAAGTTTGTGGCAATCCATATTTTTCCCTGCTTGTCTTCGCAGATTGCCGGTACATAATCGCCGACTATGGTATTGCGTTTATCGGTGCTTTTAAACCGGATAAAACTTTGGTCATTTTTATTGAAAATATTTAAGCCTTCAAAGGCTGTTCCTATCCATATTTTTCCTTCAGAATCAGCAAATATGCTCCTGATAACACTGGTGCTCAAACTTTTCCCGCTGTTTGTATGCTGATAGTTTGAGAAATGCTTGCGGTCTTTGCTGATAACGCTGATCCCGTTGTCGGTACCAACCCATAAATTGCCTTCCTTATCTTCTGTGATGCATCTTACAAAGTTATCCACGAGTCCATTTTTCCCTGGCGAGGCTACAAATGCTTTATGAAACTTTTTGTTCGTTCTATCAAAAATTTGAAGCCCATTACCTTCTAATCCAATCCAAAGTACACCCTTAGAATCCTCAAAGATCTCACTTACCCGGTTGCTTGCAATGCTGTTTTTGTCTTTAGGCTGGTGTTCGTAGATCGTGAAATTATCTGTGCTTGAGTTGTAAACGTTTAGACCTCCATTTTCGGTGGCGACGTATAAAATTCCTTTTTTATCAACATATGTTTTATTAACGATATTGGCGTTTATAGAACCTTTCCCTTCCTGATTTTTTTGATATACTTTAAATGTATAACCATTGTACATGTTTAATCCATGGCTGGTTCCGATCCAGATAAAGCCATTCTTATCACTGCTAATGCTTTTGACAAAGCTTTGTGAGAGGCCATTCCGGGACGTCTTTCTGTTGAATTTCATCATGCTTACCTGCGCATGAGCTTGTACAATTGACACAAGGCCAACTAACATGAACAAAATAAATCTCAACACGATCGGTTTTGGTTTGATGGGGTTGTTCATACCTATAATTAGCATATACGTTGTGCTGACGGTTTCAGGGAATTCCAGATTAAGCCTGGGCTGATTCCTGAGTCGGGTTTACGTAAAAGATATCGAAAAGTTGTCGGATTGTTTTGAATTCTCAATTCTGAAAAAAATAGGCTCTCAGATGTTCAGAGGTCATTTACAAGCCTTTAATGAACACGGCTAACTGCGGCTTTTTTTTGGAAGCTGTAAATCAGATAACCCAGAGCAGGAAGAATAAACACACTCCCGATAAGTAAGGCCCAGGCCAAAGCGTCGATCGTTTTATCATGGCCGGCGTGTTCCAGAAGGGATAAATATCCCCCATTTTTAAGAATAACAATATTGGGGAAATGCCGGTAAGTGGTAGTCAATAAAATCATACTCACCTGAAATCCTGCTAGTACCCGCAGAATTTGCGTTTTTCCCTTAGATAATAAATACCAAAATAGGATGAGAGATAAGGTGGCCAGGGCAATAGATATAATCCCGATGGTATTCCCAAATACCCAGTCCATTAATGGAATACCTTCAAAATATGCGGCAATAAAAACAATCGCTCCGCAAATAAATGCTGCGATATTCATAAAGCGGGCTTTCCGCATAAAACGCTGCTTGTCTAGTTCGGTGTCGGTTTCTCCAATAGTATAAACAGCAGCGAGGAAGCCGCAAATGGCGACCGTGAAAAAACCCACAGATACCGAAAACCAGTTTAGCCAGCTGAAAATATACGCTGAAAGAAAGGTATTCGCTTCTGTGTCTATGTGACCGGATACGGCGCTGCCTCCAATTATCCCTAGAAATAAGGGTGTGATGAAACTTGAGTACACAAAAATTTTATTGTACACATGCTGCATATCGTCCACAACAGCATCATAATGTCTGAAAGTGAATGCGGTACCTCTGGCGATAATTCCTAGAAGCATAATGATCAGAGGGATATGCAGATGAATAGACATGGTTGTGTATATGTCCGGGAAACCGACAAATAAAATAACAATGGTAATAATCAACCACATGTGATTGGCTTCCCAGATAGGACCGATAGCACGATACATCGTTTTTCGTGTTTTATTCAGGTTCTTTTCTGAAGTAAAAAGCTCGACAATCCCGGCGCCAAAGTCTGCGCCACCCATTAAGAGATACAGAAGAATAGCCGTCCACAGAAAAATGATTACAACGTATAGCATATTTACAAATTTGAATCCGTTTCCGGAGAGTCGTATAACTTACCAACCATGCTTATTTGCCTGTAAAGCATAAATATTACAATAATAGACAGGGAAACATATACTGCAGAGAATAAATAAAATGAATAAGCGATGCCGGGCATTGGTGTTACTGCATCAGCGGTGCGCATAACATTATGGATAATCCATGGTTGGCGGCCAACTTCTGTAACGGTCCAGCCTGCTTCTACAGCAATAAAGCCCATGGGGGTAGCTGCCACAAAAAACTTAAGTAACCATGGTTTAGTTAGCCAGGTTCTTTTTTTCCAAAGAGCAATAAAGTATAGAATGGACAAGATCACCATGATCATTCCGAGTCCTACCATTATTTGAAAGGCGTAATGAGTAATTGCTACTGGCGGATGGTTTTCTTTCGGAATGCTGTCCAAACCTTTTACTTCAGACTGGAAATCGCCATGTGCCAGAAAGCTGAGAGCACCGGGGATTTTAAGGGCGTAATCAACTTTGCCCTCTTGTATGTTCGGAACGCCGCCAATAATTAAAGATGCACTTTTTTCGGTAGTGAAGTGAGCTTCCATAGCTGCAAGTTTAGCCGGCTGTCTTTGAGCTACATCTTTGGCCGAGATATCCCCGCTAAGGGGTTGCAAAATTGCAGCAAACGTAGCAAAGGCTGCCGCTATTTTAAACGATTTACTGTGGAAAATTACGTTTGTTCCTTTTAATATCATTAATGCATGAACTCCTGCAACTGCAAATCCGGTAGCAGCAAAGGCAGCGATAGACATGTGCAGAGCCTGAGAGAACCAGGCGTCATTAAACATCGCTTTGATCGGGTCGATATTAATGTATTCGCCGTTTACAAAGTCAAAGCCAGCCGGACTATTCATCCATGCATTTGCAGCAACAACCAGTATTCCCGATACCAGGCCACTTACACCGACAATAACGCCCGTAAACCAATGAAACCAGGGGTTAAACCGTTCCCATCCATAGAGAAAGAAACCCAAAGCAATTGCTTCGATAAAAAAAGCTGTTCCTTCTAAAGAGAATGGCATTCCAAATATTGGGCCGGCATGTTTCATAAACGTTGGCCATAATAATCCAAGCTCGAACGATAACACTGTGCCCGACACCGCTCCTGTCGCAAAGAAAATAGCGACGCCTTTGCTCCAGGCCTGGGTGATGTTTTTGTATACAATATTATTTGTTTTGAGCCAGAAGTAATGGGCAACGGCCATGAAAAATGGCATTACCATTCCAATACAGGAAAATATGATATGAAAGCCCAGAGAAAGGGCCATTTGAGATCTGGCGGCTATAAAGTCATCCATAAAAGAAACGCTAAGAAAGGGCAAAGATAAAATCAAATCTTTTGCCTTTGCGGAGTTAAGGAGAAAAAGTAAACACGAATTCTAATTTAAATCAGTTCTATTTAACACCTTTTATTATTCTGCTGAAAAGCATGGTTAATTGTGCTTAATTTTGTACCAGCATTGAATAATGCTTTCTACAATAGAATCTATAAAAATGATTAAGGATAAAGCCGAGCCGTCTGAATTTTTAGCTGCATTGCACGCAAAGTGCCCGAGGTGCAGGAAGGGGGATATGTTTACAACATCAATGTATGGTTTTAAGCTCCAAAGGATGAACGAACATTGTCCGCATTGCGGATTAAAGTTCGAACGGGAACCGGGATATTTCTATGTGGCAATGTTTATCAGCTATGGCATGAATGTTATTCAAATGGTTATTGTTGGAATGCTGACCTATTTCATTACCGGGAATGTTACAGATCCACTGCTCTATATTATGGTGATTTTTCCCGCCGTTTTTATCCTTTCGCCATTCAACTATCGTTTTTCCAGGGTTATTCTGCTTTATTGGCTCACACCTGGCTTACACTATAATCCGGAGAAGAGCAGGGATAGAGCAGAATAAATTTAAGTTCGCCGTATTTCTTATTTTCACGCTCAAATGGTCAGAACCATGTTTCTGATATGATAGTTTCGACAAACCGTTCATGCTATGGAATGTTAGCGTAATATACGAGTGAATAAAGTGGTAAACTGTTTTCTTAAAAACGTGGTTTTTCTCATATTCGTCAGAAAGAGGGTTTTTTTAATCAGCTTTTTCTGGATGGTATGTTTATGCGCTAAGTCGGTATATTCGCAAAGCCTGTCAAATGAGGGTACAGATTTCTTTGCTGTTTTTCCTACGCACGTGCCTTCCTCAAACTCCAACAATGTACGTCTGGCAGCTTATTCAATATTTATTACTTCTAAGGCGGTGTCGTCGGGTGTGGTGACGGTTGGTAGTTTTTCGCAGAGGTTCAATGTTCTTCCCAATACAGTAACGGAAATTAAGATTGACAGAAACCAGGCTTACATAAACGAATTTGAGAGCAGTATGGTGTTGCCGAACAGGGCTATCCACGTGTTGGTTGATCCAGGTAAGCCTAAGATTGTTGTATATGGTCATATTTTTGCTGGGGCACGCTCTGCTGCCTCGCTGATACTGCCTGTAGAATCAATGGGACAACAGTATTTCAGTATGAATTATGATAATACCTTTAACCGGGACGGCGGAGCAAATTTTATTGCTGTAATTGCAACCGAGGCTAATACTACTGTTTTATTTAAGAAGAACGGATCTGTGGTTAACACCATACTTCTTAAAAATGCAGGGGATGTTTATCAATATTTAACAGAGGATGATCCGACCGGTACAGAAATAACTGCCGACCCCGTAAGCTCTGCATGTAAGCGTTTTGCAGTTTTCTCGGGCAGTACAAACAGCCTGCTTGGTACATCTGATTGTCGTGGAGACTCCTCAGATCCTTTGTATCAACAGAACTACCCTGTCGAGAGTTGGGGAAATACATATGGGTTTATTCCTTTTAGCTCCCAGAGTTCTGCCGGAACTTCCACCCGTTTTAAGGGAAGTATTTATCGTGTCTTAGCTAAAGAAGACGGAACGATAGTTAATGTCAACGGAACAACAGTTGCCACTTTAAAAGCCGGGGAATTTTACCCGCGCTCTTATCAGGCGGTACCCTCGACTGTGCCGAGTATAATTTCAAGCAACAAGGCTATCGCTGTGGCTCAGTATGCTCTTTCTCAATCATGCGCGGGCGGCTTGGGTGTTAGCGATCCTGATATGGTTATTCTGAATCCTATAGAATATAACATAAAAAAAATAACAATATATTCTTCTGATAAAGAGGATATTGATGAGCAATATCTAAATGTGTTGATCAAGACAACGGCCGCCACGACTTTTAGAATAAACGGACTCGTTCCAGCTGTTCCTTTTACGCCTGTTCCTTCGGCTCCAGAATATTCATACATCAAATTAAACCTCAATCCTTTCGGTACAGGTGATTTTACACTTTCAGCGGATGATGGCTTTAATGCAATCGCTTATGGGTTCGGCGATCACGAATCTTATGGTTATTCGGCCGGTACCAGTCTGGCGGCCAACCAAACATTATCCGCCATCAGAAAGGATACACGGGAGGAGTTGTTTAATGCGTGTACAAAAGAGGATTTTGAATTTAAGCTGATCCTTCCCGCAGAAGCTTCAAAGCTTACCTGGAGCTTTGATCCATCAGAGCCTGTTCTTATTCAAAACTTGCCGGCATCATCAAGGATTGTGCGTAATGGTAAAACATTTTACGAATATTTTTATCCCAGAACTCGTGTGTTTGATGTTGCAGGAGCACGAACAATAAAGGTTATTGCTAAATATTTCAGTTCTAACGTTTGCTATCAGGATGAGCAAGAAATTGAGTTCGTTTTTGAGGTATATGATCCACCCTCAGCAAATTTCAGTTTCACGGGTAATTGCGCTTCAGATACTGTGCTTTTTACAGATTCAAGTAGCCCTGTTACCCTTGCTAAACCTATTTCGGGCTGGTTGTGGGATTTTGGCGATGGAACAAGCTCAACGCTTCAATATCCGAAGCATAAGTTCTCCACGAGCGGCGATTTTAACGTTAGTTTAGTAGTTAACAACGGCACGGGATGTTTGAGCGATCCAAGGCAGAAAACGGTTTCAATAAGGCCTTTGCCTGTAGCTGATTTCATTTTATCTGATATAAGCTGTACATCGAATACTATACTTTTCTCCGATGCTTCGCTGGTCAGCTCAGGAACTATTTCCAACTGGTTTTGGACCTTCGGCGATGGGACGAACTCGACGGAGCAGAGCCCCCGACATACCTTTCCCAAGGTTGGAGACTACACCGTAGAACTTCAGGTAGAAAATAGCTTTGGCTGTACAAGTAATGTGTTTAGCCGCGACGTACATGTTTTCGCCCCTATATTAGATGCCGGTCCCGACAAAACGATTATAAGAGGTGGGCAGACTGCACTCACCATTCGGGCAGAAGGTAATAATCTCAAATATAAATGGTCACCCTCGACAGGACTGGATCATGATGATGTGAAATCGCCCATTGCCTCACCCGACCAGGAAACGCTGTACACCGTTACAATTACCACAGATGAAGGATGTATATTGACTGATAATCTTATGGTTAATATCGTCGATGACATAACTATACCGAATGCCTTTACACCCAATGGAGACGGTGTGAATGATGTATGGCTAATTAAATATCTTGATAGTTTTCCTTCAGCCACAGTCAATATATTTACCCGTTACGGAGTGCCTGTATTCAGTTCGAGAGGGTATTTTACCCCATGGGATGGCAGCTGGCAGGGCGAAACTCTACATCCTGGGACTTATTATTATGTGATAACCACTCCGAATAAGCCGAAACCCTATTCAGGTTACGTTACAATAATCCGCTGAGTTTTTCTGATGGTACTTGTTTATTTACTTTAATCCGAAAAAACGGAAAGATAAATCGTGTAGCTTTAGCATCAGGATTGTCTTACAGATTATTTTATATCAACGTTTCAAGCTTTTTCAATGAATACACCCTTTCGCACTCCTTTTTCCGAATCCACATACAAAGCAGCAAACCTAATTTCCGGTGCTATTGCGCAGCACTTCATACAACACATTGCCGCGGCCAGAGAAGCCGGTGAACAGGATCTGGCTCCAGAACCATCTGCTGAAACTATCGAAATAATTATTGATGCTGGTTTCTGGACGAGCCTGCGAAAGGAGGAAGGGCACGTTCCAAGGATATCTTTGGCCTATCTTCCGCCAGAAATGGCTGGTCGGCCTTTATTGTTCGAGGAGCGCATCCCACTCAAGCCTAAAGTTCTTACGAAGCTTGCGCCCGGCATTGAGCGTGCAGGTATACATCTTGGAGTTTGGCATGATGAAAATGGCTTATACGCCTGGGGAACAACGCGTAAACTACCTGCATTTTGTTTTGTACTTGAGATGGTAGAGGCGGGTTTACTGGTGGTAAAACATCGTCGCTTTCATGGCTTTGGAAAATTTGTAAACGTTGCCATTCTTAAAGGGGATGAAATTAAAATTGTGGATGAACAAAGCGGTATACTCCCAGACTGCCCCGCACTATTGAGCTCTTTGCTAGGCTTTGACAATAACACCGCATGGAACGATTCTGTAAATGTGCTGATACAACTGGCAACTTCGATGAGAGCGCACGGACGGGGTGGAACTTTATTGGTTGTTCCTTCGGTGAATGAAAACTGGCGCGACTCTGTTCTTCATCCAATATCATACCCGGTAGTTCCGGTATTCCCCAGTTTGGCAGATTTGACCCGCCAGGAAGCTCATATTCGGGAGCAGAGCTCGTGGCAGGCCGAACTGAACCGTGAGGTAGATAGCGTTGCCGGATTAACTGCTATTGATGGGGCAACCATTATTAACGATCAGTATGAACTGCTAGCTTTCGGATCTAAAATACAGCGATCTTATACCAGCACAACTATTGATGAATTAATGCTTACCGAACCCATTGTTGGTGATCAGGCTTTGATTGTTCAGCCAACACAAATAGGAGGAACCAGGCATATTTCTGCTGCTCAGTTCGTGTTTGATCAAAGAGACGCCATCGCATTAGTTGCCTCTCAGGATGGTCGATTTACCATTTTTGGATGGTCGCCCTGCGATGGGATGGTTCACGCACATCGTATTGATACATTGTTGCTGTAGTAGTTGAAAGCTTTTTTGAATTACAGGCATTAAGCCAGACTTTGCCCAACTGGACATTAAGCTTAAGCCAGCGGGGGGGAAGGGGAGAGTTCTTGTACAACCCACCTGGAGCTCAGGATATTGATTTGGCTAAAATTGTCGGAGAATAAATCAATTCAAGCAGCCGGCAATCCAGGCCAGATCTGCCTTCCTATCGTGGGTTGATCCTGTTTTTTTTAAAAACTGCATTCCCAATGCAACCGTTATCAAACACGACTGAGGCACATCATTTGCCAGGATGAATGTCCGTTCGCCAATGAGCGTATCATCGTATGGAATCAATAGATCATGCACTTCAGTAGCCATGTTATCATTTGGATCCGGGCATAAGAAAGCAGCCATTACACTTAGACGCACCTGCGAAGTTGCAGAAGTCCCCGGTAAGCGGGTTTTAGGATTAAAGGCAGGCAGTTTTAAGCTTAAAGTCCCATCATGTTCGCGAGTGATTACAGGTTGTATCGTGAGCCTTCTTCCTATACCTTTTAGATCATGCAGCTCGAAGCCATTTAGGTGGTCGAGGTCGGCCTCAGTCAAAAAAGGGTATACTGCCGAAGTGAGGCGGTCGCGTAAGGCTTTGCTTTTGGGATCGGGAATTAACGGCTCCAAGTATATACGCAACTGTTTAGCAAGGGCAGAGGCTTTTCCGTATTGGCCTGCAGCTTCCTTTGTTCGCTTAGTTTGTCTGACAACGGAGGGTTTCTGGCGAATATAATATCCACCACGGAACTTATAATAAATCTGGTTGCCAAAGGTTCCAGTAATTTTGGTTCCAACTTGTCGGGCCATATAGTTTGTCTTAGATGTGGTATAAAGATAATGTACGAAACTAAAAAAGCAATGCCTCATACCAGAATGACAGCTACCAAATAGGTACCAGGTTCGGACCAAGTCCACTATTTAGTGGACTTGGTCCGAACTTGTCTCGAACAGATCCCCTGCTTGGTAGGAGCCTGGGCATGCCCCCGAAATCGTTTTTAGCGTGGTTTGCGAATTCTTAGCTAAGTTCTTTTTCTGAAATTAAAATGAACTTAGCTGCTGACATAGGGTTGTCATATCGGTCTGTTTTCTTTGTATAATAAAAACAAAAAAACTATGTCACTAATTGAAATCCTGTCAAAAGAGTTTGAGCAAGAAGCTTTAACGACCCGTAAAATGTTAGAACGTGTGCCCGATGATAAGTACGATTGGAAACCACACGAAAAAAGTATGACTATCCGCAGTTTGGCTACCCACATCGCCGACCTGCCATCCTGGGTTAGCATGGCGCTTAATACCACAGGCTTAGATTTCGCGGCAAGTCCTTATAATCCTCCGGTCATTAATTCCACCGCAGACCTGCTTAAACTGTTCGAAAAGTCCGTGGCCGAAGGCAGAGCAAGTCTTTCGCAGGCAAAGGAAGAAGATTTGCTTCCAAGCTGGACATTGAGAAATGGTGAGACGGTTTTGAGTGTGATGACTAAAGGAGAAGTGATTCGCCACGCTTTGAGTCAAACCATACATCACCGGGCACAATTAGGAGTCTATCTCCGTTTATTGAACGTCCCAATTCCCGGTACCTACGGCCCGAGTGCTGACGAACAGAATTTTTAAGAAATACTGAGATAGACAGCATGGATATAACAAATAGAGGCGCTGTCAAATAACGTGAGGTAAATATCCTTGATTTGACACGCCTCTGTTTGTTCTGAGCACTTAGAATTATCCTTTACATGCCCTCTAACCGCAATATATTTCCCGGCTCCTTTCTGCCTTCGTTCGATATGTACAGTGTGCCTTCGGGACTAAAACTAATACCTTCGGGCTGTTTAAAGTCCGAATTGTCTAATTGCTTTAATGCCTTGATTTTTCCGGTGCTATCCATTATTAAGAGCTTAGGCTTAGCGCCTTCCAAAATATAGATATCACCTGTTTTGGGATGTATGGCGATTGCTGAGGGCTGGATCCGCGAATTTTTTTTCTTTCCTTTTACATTTTCAAAGATCTTGTCTTGCAGGTTAATTTTCAAAACAGGTTGTTCTGCCATATTGAAGTGCCTTAGGTCAAAGCTGTAAATGCCTTTGTAATCATCGCTCTGTGACTCCGAACCTTTAATTACCACCAAAAGACGATTATTTTTCTGGTCATAGCATATACCTTCAGTATCGTGTTTTGAGGTTAAATGAGTTTTGTATTCAACAATGGTTGGGTTTGGCTCATTGTAATTTCTAACCTGGAAAATTTGGCCATCCGACCTTAATACATAGGCATCCTGGGCAACGATTGCTATGCCTTCATAGTCACCATCCTTGGCGAAAGGAATTTCTTTTTCGATTTTTCCGGACTTGGTATTGTAAATAAAGATCTTACCATTCTCGTCCTGAATACAGGCAAAGCGGTTTTTGCCAACATAGCTTATGTCAGAAATTTCTTGCAGCACCTGCGGGACATCCCATTTTTTTGAAATAAAAAAGTCGCCGGACTTTTCGCTTTTTTCAAGGTTCTTTCTCACCGATTCTTTTTTGTCGTGTTTTATTCTTTTAGGCCAGAGACTCGAAACATGTGTGATTCGCATGGTAAAGGCTATTCCTATTGATATAAAGATAAAAGCAATAATATAAACTGCTGTGCGCATAAAATCTAGTTATGATGTAGGCCCCATTTCTCTTAGTAACTTAAGACTTACAAATTTCATGCTAATATTGCCAGCTGGGTTTTTCTTTTTCAATTTCGACGGACAATAATTTGGCATTGTCAGATAGTATTAGAATTTTATCATCAAAATAATATATCGACCTTTGCAGGTATGTTGGAGCAAGCGAATACACCTACAGAATATCAAACCGAAACAATCATTGCCCTTGCCACGCCGGCCGGGAGCGGCGCTATTGCAGTTATCCGGCTATCTGGTCCGCAGGCCATTGACTTGACCAATGCGGTGTTCAGGGGTAAAGACCTGAGCAAGCAAGCTTCGCACACCATTCATTTCGGAACGATCCGCGACGGCGAAACTATTCTCGATGAAGTGCTTGTTTCTTTGTTCATAGCTCCGCATTCGTATACCAAAGAAAACGTGGTAGAGATTTCTACTCATGGTTCGCAATATATTATTGAAAGTATTATTAAGCTTTTTATACGTAAAGGTGCACGCGCAGCAAAGCCGGGAGAATTTACCTTAAGGGCTTTTTTAAATGGCGGACTCGATCTGTCACAGGCAGAGGCCGTTGCAGATTTAATAGCTTCCAATTCAAAAGCCTCGCACCAGGTGGCCTTACAGCAAATGCGTGGTGGTTTTTCTAACGAGCTAAAGAATCTGCGGGAGCAGCTCATTCACTTCGCCTCCATGATTGAGTTGGAACTCGATTTTTCTGAAGAAGACGTGGAATTCGCGAATCGAGATCAACTTAAACAACTCATCTTAAAGATAAATACAGTTTTAAGTCGCTTGATCCAATCCTTTGAGCAGGGGAATGTTATCAAAAACGGTGTCCCGGTTGTGATCGCCGGAAAACCCAATGTTGGTAAATCAACTCTGCTAAACGCTCTTTTGAACGAGGAACGAGCTATTGTTTCTGAAATAGCAGGAACTACTCGCGATACCATCGAAGATGAGATGCATATCGGAGGCATAAATTTCCGCTTTATCGATACAGCCGGCTTGCGTCATACAGAAGACGTTATTGAGGCAATAGGAGTGGAGCGCACCCATGAGAAGATGCGTCAGGCTAAACTGATCATTTATTTAGTCGACCCCTTGCAAAAGCTCCAGGAAATTCAGATGCAGCTCGAAGAAACAGCCTCTCTTCATATTCCTTTTGTTGCAGTAGTTAACAAATCGGATTTGCTTAGTCCGCATGAGCAACAAGAACTTAGTCTCCTCAATCCTAACTTCATCTCAGCAAAGAACAAAGAAGGGATCGACGAGCTGAAGCAAGAAGTGCTGCGAAAAGTGAACTTGCACAATTTAAGTTCGGACGATGTGCTGGTTACAAATATCCGCCATGTTGAAGCTTTGGGAAAAACCCAGGAGGCTTTAGAGCGTGTGCTCTATGGAATCGATAATCCGGTTACTTCCGATTTTTTGGCAATGGATATCAAACAGGCACTGTATTATTTAGGTGAAATTACTGGTACAGTTACTACCGATGATTTATTGGATAATATTTTTTCTAAGTTTTGTATTGGAAAGTAATCGCCCAAAAAATCACAAAATAACCACCTTCTAAAAAATACTTAGCTCTGATAATCTTTAACTCTTTTGCTGTAGTCGATATAATGGTTTATAACTTTGGTGTTTTTCTCATTTAGTAACATCTTAATGTTTTCCTGCTGCTCAAGATATTTTGACTCATAGAATTTAAGCCCTGTAAATACAAGTCCGAAGCTTTTAACACTGGTTAATGGCTCCGAGCAGAAAACCAACTTTACGCAACAAAAAAAAAAACCAGCAATTTGGGTAGAAATCGGTTTAAGTTGTCCCTAAATAATAACAAAAGGAAGCCCGATAAAAATCACTATTTGACTACTCTGTCAGTTTATAAACTTACATTTATGAGTAATTTGTCAGCTTACAGGCTTACTTTTATATTTATTTGTCAGTTTATATGCTTACATTTGTCTTTCTTTAGTCAGTGTATAAGCTTACGATAATGGGAAAGAAATCATTACAAATACAGCAAATCAATAGCAAAATGCTGGTAGTTGCAGTCCTTAAAAAAATTACGCCACCACCTACCGGTTGGATAAAAGCGGTACGAACGGCTTTAGGTATGTCCCTACAGCAATTGGGTAACAAAATGTCTATCACCAAACAAAGCCTTCAAGATATTGAACGCAGGGAAAAGGACGGAACGATCACACTCAAAACCTTGCGGGATGCTGCAAATGGCTTGGATATGGAATTGGTATATGGTTTTGTTCCTAAAGACGGTTCATTGGATGCACTCATTGATAGGAAGGCAAAAGAATTGGCTACTCAGATTGTGTTGCGTACCTCCAATACAATGAAGCTCGAAGATCAGGGCAATACCCAAATTCGTATTCAAAAAGCCATTGAAGAAAGGACTGAATCTATCAAAAACGAAATGCCTAAAATTTTATGGGATTAGATTTAGATTACATAGATGGACAAACACCTTTAGACGAAGAGGAAAAAGACGGCCTACTCATTCCTGCCATTGCCACCCGTGGCGAATTAGACGAGTTTGAGCAGCAGAATATAGAACAGGCAATACTATGGACATTGGGTCGATCCTTCAAGCCGGAGGTGATTTTTACCGAGAGCTTTATACGCACAGTACACAAGCGAATGTATTCAGATGTATGGGCATGGGCTGGTGAGTTTCGGAAAACCAACAAGAATATTGGCGTTGACAAATGGCAAATACCCACCGCGCTTAAATGCCTTTTGGATGATGCCAGATACTGGCACGAAAACAATACCTACCCTCCCGATGAAATTGCCGTAAGGTTGAAGCATCGCATTGTAAGTATTCATTGCTTTCCAAATGGTAACGGAAGGCATAGCCGTTTAATGGCCGATATTATCATCGAAAAAGTATACAAGCAGCCTGTTTTTACTTGGGGTGCTGCCAATCTTTCCAGCGAAAGCGATACCAGATCAGCCTACCTCAATGCTGTTAAAACTGCCGATAAAGGTCATTACAGTTTGTTGCTGGCTTTTGCCAGGTCATAAAGCAAATGAATCATACATTTCAAACAAGGGAAGATTTCTACTATATAACTAAAGTACCTGCTCATCCATTTCTCCGGTTAAAGCATTTTACCGCAGGTTATCTCAACGGAATCATTTCTTTGGACATCAAAAAATGTCAATCTCCGATCCTGGATATCCACCGACAGCAGGATCGTTTCGTTATAAAACCAACCTTGCGCAACAAAAAGAACCAGCAATTTGGGTAGGAATCGGTAGGGTTATGGGTTTACCCTCTTGTAACCCTACAAAACATCACAGTACCATTGCAGCATAAAACAAAAACGCTGTATGGAAACATTCACTTTTGAACAACTACCGCAGGCGATCAGCCAGCTTCACGAAAAGGCTACTCGAGCTTTTGACTCAAAAAGCAACAAGCAGATCTCAGGACAGGCAGAGATGAATCGCTGCGGGTCACCTTGTCGCTATTTATCCCAAAAGTGAATTATTATAAAAAGGATTATCCCAAATATTCCAAGTAACGAGGCGACAAAAAAAATATCGGCGATTCTTTCCGTCCGAATTTCTTTTTCCTTCCGGGTTGTTCTGATGGAAATAAATGAAAAAACGGATGAAACTGTTAAAAGCAATGCGATAAGCGATGTAAATTCATCGATCAGGTTATTTTGTGTTCTGTTTGTAAGGTGCAGGGATGTTATGATGAAAAGACAAAATCCTAGTAGATTGGCTGATGTGCCTAGTATATGTTGAGAGGTTTTATTTGCCATAATTATTGCTCAATATGGTAAAAATAAATTTCGATCAATAAACATAATCAGTGTGTGGACTACGTATCTCACTATTAATTCCACCTATTCTTCATCCCCTGCTTACTGCATTGTAACCGTACCGATGTATTATATAAGATACAATTCAATTTATATATATAGAAATTTAATATTTGTTAAGTTGTAAAAAAGCACCTAATGGGTTTGATGCTATTTTGGCTCTAAAAATCGGAAGCAAATTCACTGGGAAGCAAGGACAAGGCGGCAAAATCATTTCGAAAATTTATTGTGTAGGAAAGAACCTATGAAATTAAAAGAAAATATCAATCACTCCGTATGTCGGTGGTGTTACGACTTTCTTACGCTTGATGAACTATGCTTGGTGACAAAGGATATTGGCATTAAAGCAATCGATTTGATCGGTCCTAAAGACTGGCCTATCCTCCAAAAGAATGGGTTGGATTCGTCCATGTGTAACGGTGCGGAAATTAGCTTGGTAGAGGGATGGAATCATCTGCAATATCATACTACACTTATTAAAAATTACATGGAAATTATTCCTCTGGTGGCAAAATCAGGATATAAGAATTTGATTTGCTTTAGCGGGAACCGTAATGGAATGGATGATGAAACGGGTTTACGCAATGCTTCCGATGGCTTGAAGAAAGTGTTGGCCCTAGCCGAAAAATGTGGTGTAACCCTGGTAATGGAGTTGCTCAATAGTAAAATAGATCATATTGATTATCAATGCGATAATACAAGCTGGGGTGTCGAGCTGGTGAAAAGAGCAGGTTCGGAGAATCTAAAGCTTCTTTATGATATCTACCATATGCAGATTGACGAAGGTAATGTGATTCAAACTATAAAAGATAATCACCAGTATATAGCGCATTATCATACAGCGGGAGTGCCAGGTCGACATGAAATTGACCATACTCAGGAGTTGAATTATCCTGCCATTATGCATGCAATAAAAGAGACGGGTTTTAGAGGCTACGTGGCTCAGGAATTTTTACCGGCCAACGCCGATAAGATTGCATCGCTAAAACGTGCAATAGAAATTTGTGATATTTAAATGGAAATATCTTAAAGTATTTCTCGCCTGTATGAGTTCAAAGAAATTATCTGGTAAGATTTCCGTTTTCATGGCTCATTAAACTTCATTGGAATCTTAAACCAAAATGTAGAGCCTTTTCCTTCCTCACTCATTACTCCGACTTCACCATGGTGTCTTTTAATAATTTCTGCCGATATATACAGACCTAATCCCAGACCAGAAAATTCAGAAGAGGTATCTTCAACCCTGAAAAAACGATCAAACACTCTCTCTATCTTTTCTTTGGGAATTCCGATTCCAAAATCGGTAACATACACTTTTAAATAATCGCCCTCTTTTTGCGTGTCGATGACAATTTCATTAGACTTGGGAGAATACTTTATGGCGTTGGTGATAAAATTTGTCAACACCTGGCCAATTCTGGTTTTATCTCCTTCTACCAAATCGTGAACAATATTTTTAACTGTAATTGTATGGCTGCTGGGACTATGCATGATGCTTTCCTCAAGCACCTCATTTATATAAAATTGAGTTATAGTGAGGTTAAGTTTGTCCGCCTGAATTCTCGCATTGTCCAATAGGTCGTTAATCAATGAGGTTAATCTGTTGATCTGCTCATGGGCTTTTACAATAAATAGTTTCAGAACCTTTTGTTCGGCCTGGGTATCAATAAGTCTTTGCAATATTTGAATGCTGGCTTTGAGGGTTGTAATAGGCGTTTTTAATTCGTGACTGGCAACACTCATAAACTCATCTTTTTTTTCAAGAAGTTTTTGCATCAACAGGTTTTGCCTGGCAGCTTCTTCAATTTCTTTGCTGGAAGTTATATCCTGAGTAATAATGATGATTTTTGTAGGTTTTCCGCTCTCATCTCTTTCAAAGACTTTTCCCCTCGACCGGGCCCAGCGCCAGTCTTTTTGGGCATTAATCATCCGGTAGTCCAAATGCAGGATATCTTCATCCGAAAGGTTCTGAAAATTGTTAAAATAATCTAGAAACCTGGGCCAGTCTGAGGGTTCGACAATACCCTCGAGAATATTTATTGACGAACCCATAAGCTCGTTTACCGTGAAGACTGATTCGATAGGAGCTCGGTTTACATAGGTGAATCTGAGCGTTGGATAATCTAAAGTGGTTATCAGATCAGGACTTGCTTCAGCTACTTTATCTGTAAAGTGAATGCTTCCTTTAAGCTTTAATTCGACTTCTTTTAATGAAGTTATATCCGTAAAATAATATAAGATGTCTTTCACCAGCCCACTGTTTGTCCGGCTAAAAATCATTGCCTTTGTTTTCAGCCAACGCCATCTGCCCTGAATATCTTTGACACGTATAATCAAGTTTTCGCTGGGATCGTCCAATTTATTAGCTTGTATTGATTCCTTGAACTGATATATCATCGGAAGATCCTCAGGATGAAAATACTTTTCGAGATATCCGGAAGTCTGTTGTTGTAATTCTTTTTCATCGTAACCTAAGATCCGGCTAATTACTTTGTTGCTATACGTAATTTTATTATCGATATAATTCCTTATCACGATAATATCAGGCGAGTTATCTATAAGACTTTGCGAGAAATGTTCGCTTGCTTTTAGCTTTTCCTGAATTTCTTTCAGCTCGTGGATATCCGTCACCGTGCCAATCCAGAAATCAACGATATTGTCTGACCCTTTTATTGGAGTTGATCGCCCCAAATGCCACCTGTATTCTCCATTATATTTTCTAATCCGATATTCAGCCTCATAAGGTTCCGCTTTCGCTGAGTGTTCATACCAAAGATCTACGACTCTTTGATAATCGTCAGGGTGGATAACGTTTTTCCAAACCTTACTGATTTCTCCTTCCCACTCTTGCCCGGTATACTCCACCCATCGTTTATTAAAATAGATATTTGTACCTATTATGCTTGCTGCAAAGGCAATTTGAGGGATATTGTCTATAACTGTCTCCAGTGGCAGTTGTTTTAGATATTCGAAAGCAAACCTGTCGCGTCGAACATCAAGGATTTCAACCGAAATGCCTGATAACGATTTGAAAATTTCGATATATAGCCATTTTTGGTGGCTGGTTGAAAAGAAATTAGCTTTTATATGTTTTTCGCCTTCAATAGAACGCATCAAAATTTTAAACAGGTCGGGATTATCTTCTAATTGGATAACCTCCCAGATATTTTTTCCAATCAAGTCTTCTCCAGCTTTGCGAAGTAAGTTTTCGGCAGCAGGGTTTAAATAGAGGAAATTATAATGATTGTCGAGGAAGATGAAGCTTTCTCCCAGCTCGGCAACGAGCGCTTCCATATGTGCACCCAATAACTGGTTATCAATATTATGAATATGTGCCATGCTATATTGATAATAGCAAACCGCCGTAAAAGTTCTTAATTACCGTGAATCTGTACAAATATGTGATAAAGTGTGAAGCAACAAAATCATCAGGAGATTCCTGCAAATGGTTCTATCGTATTTTTGATTGAACTTGAACTTCCGGGATACTGGACGAGCTGTCGCCAGGAACTGGTACAAGGGGATAGAATTTTCGATGCCGATATCTGTTAGTAGGAACGAATACGACTTTTACGGTGCGTATAAATATTTCTCACGGGAGTTTACAATCGGATATTTTCACGGAACAATGCAGCGCCCGATTGTTTTTAGGAGTATTAAAAGCGGAGGTTACGATGAAAATTTTATTGAAAATCACATTATTGATGGTGTCGTTAATTGTCTTGCATCCTGGTTTAATGGCCCAGGATCATTCTATGATGTCATCCGATAGCACAGGTCACACGATGATGGGTGTTGCGGACTTTAAATGGATGGATGCGCCCCCGGGATTACCAGCAGGAGCTAAGGTGGCCGTTCTTTCAGGAGATCCCTCAAAAGCCGAACCATTTACCATACGCGTGAAGTTTCCACCAAATTATGCGGTGAAGCCCCACTGGCACCCTACTTCTGAAAATATTACTGTTATTGAAGGTGCTCTTTATATGGGAACTCAGGAAACTTTTGATAAGAAAAAGGCCAGGAAACTTGAAAAAGGCAGCTTTGCCATGATGCCAGCTAAGTCTGTTCATTATGCTTTTTGCAACAGCCCTACGGTGGTTCAAATACATGGTATGGGGCCCTTTGCCATTACTTATGTTAACAAGAGTGATGATCCCCGGGTTATGCCCTGAGGCTCGTACCGTTTGAGAGAAGTATTTGGACAAGAGTAATTATAGTTTCCAGCAAAGATATAATCCCCATTTTGCAGATCCGTTTTTCCTTCTTCGGCATGGAGAAGGAAAAACGGATTTAAAATTTAATTCTTTTCAAATGTTGCGCTGGCAGCAAGTGTTTTTGTAATCGAATTAACACCCACCACAGATTTTCTATATTTGCTTAGAATTATCAAACCTGCAAGCTTTCATTTATTGTAGCTTTGTTTCCTGTTCGGGATATTTAAAGTTTCCGCAGATAAGCAAACGATAAAATTGAAATGAGTTGTTTAATTTTAAGATGAAAATAAAATCCTTCTTTGTATTTCTGTTTCTTTTTCCTTTTGTTCTGGCAGCCCAAACGAATGCATTGGCCGATAAGCCATTGAATATTCTCACCCTTGGCGACAGTAACGGTACCTTTCCTCATAGCTGGCCGAAACAGCTGAAGTTGGCCCTGCCGAATGCAGAGGTATTCAATATTAGTAAATCGGGCAGAACGATTGGTTTTCTAAACCTTGGCGACAGTACCTTAAATTCGCTGTTTGTTGCCGACGAGAACCTGAAGAAGGCTGCTGAGCATACCAAGGATCGACCTTTTGATTTTATCGTATTAGAACTGGGCACCAACGATGCTAAAGCGGTATTTGCCAACCGACAGAAAGAGGTGCCGGTCAATCTTGAAAAACTCATCAAAAAAATCAGAGGCTGCGGCTATTCAACTATCACCAATGCCAGAATCATCATCATTTCCCCACCTCCTTATGGCCAGAAAGCTGAAGTATTGGAGAAATATAAAGGTGGTGGCAAGCGGGTTAAAAAGATGAGTAAAACTTTTAAAAAAGTAGCCAAACGGAACCACTGTCTTTTTGTCAATGGCTTTAAAACACCAGAATTGGACATAGAGACAATGACAGGTGACGGTTTGCACCTCGATGCTGTAGCATCTAAAAAACTGATACAGCCTGTAATAAAGTTAATGAGGAAATAAGAATATTTATTTCGCTAGACCTTCCTGATTGTTCTTTCTCAATTACTGGCTTTTTACTTTTTCATTTTGTTCTTTTCATTTAAGAAAAAACAATGAGCTGCACAGGCGTGGAGTTTGTAGTTTTTATGTGTAGTACCCAATTTATGCCCTTTAGGGTCCAAAATTTCACATGTTTGCTGATCTTTATCTTTAGTAGTGATCACACTTACACCTTGTGAATTATAGAAGGTTCCATTCTTGTTGGCTTTACCAAGTTTCTTTCCTTTACCATCAAACACATTTCCATTTTTATCAATAAAGTACACTTTTTGGCCTTTAGTATTCCATGCTACATTGTTCTTGTCTATGTAACCCAACTTGGTGCCACCATGATCATAAATTCCACCTTTAGCATCGATAAAAATACGCGGAGTTTTGAATGTGTCTTGTTTAGTTTGCCCGGCCTTTGTAGTTCCCTTGTTTGGCTGAGCGAAGGTATTTGCAGAAATTATTGTAAATAATGCCAACAGGGCGATTAATAAAGTTTTCATGTCTTTCAATTTTATTTAAAAATGCAGATTCTAATGTCTAGTTCTTGCGACCTATGTCAACTCGTAACATGATAATAATCAATTAAATAAGGTGTAGTTTGACTATGTTTTTTGTTGTAATTGCGCGAGGCGGATATCGAAAAAAGTTTCGCGGTTAACATCGCCTTCGTGATGTTTCTTTTACAAATATTACCCTGCCGGAAAATTCGAAAGTTGTGATAAATGATGCTGAACTCGTGAAGTTCACCAACGTAAAACCGATCGCTGGCTTAAAACCTGAGTTTTTGGTTGTTAATAGTGAAAAAATAACCTATTAGTTTTATTTCGATATTCAACCCCATCATCCTATGCACTGTGGTATTTTTTGAAGAACCAAATTTTCAGAAGGTCTGCTGTGATGATATATATAGCCACAATTAGTAACACGGCAGTAAAATTTAGTATCGGCAAAGGCATTAGGCCGATATCACCGGCAAAGGGCAGATAGGGAAGTGCAATGGTGAGTAGTAAAGCTACGCTGCTAAATATAAAAAGATAGTTTCCCGGTCTGCTTTTAAAAAAATTCTTATGTGTTCGGATAATAAAAACAATAAAAAGTTCGGAGAGAACCGATTCAATAAACCAACCTGTTTGGAATTCGGTTTCTTTAGCTTTTAATAAAAAAAGAAGGGTAAAAAAAGTAAGCATGTCAAAAAGAGAGCTATGAACGCCAAAAATCAGCATGTAATGACGAATACGTTTTAGGTTCCATTTTCCTGGTGTTTCTAATTGTTCCTTATCGACCTTATCTGTTGTAACGGCCAGAAAAGGAAAGTCGGTCAGGAAATTTGTTAACAGTATTTGCTTGGGAAGCATAGGCAAAAAAGGTAAAACCACCGAGGCCGCAGCCACACTGCACATATTGCCAAAAGTAGCGCCTGTGCTGATGTAAAGATATTTTAGGGTATTGGCAAACGTTTTTCTTCCTTCTTTTATTCCCTCTGTTATTACAGTTAGATCTTTCTCCATTAAAACAAAGTTTGCCGCTTCCCTGGCAACATCAACAGCGTTATCAACAGATATACCGACGTCAGCTGCAATTATTGCCGATACATCATTTATGCCATCGCCCATATAAGCAACTGTGTATGTTCGTTTTAGTGCCAATATAATATGTTCCTTTTGTTGCGGCTCTACTTCTGCAAAAATGTGGGTTTTCTTTACCAGCTGCTTTAGCGCTTCAGAACTGGTTTTGGAAAGTTCTTTCCCCGTCATTATCACAGGTGATTTAATTCCGACGTCCCGGGCTATAGATTCAGCGACATTTCTATTGTCGCCGGTAATGATTTTTAAACCAACCTTAAGTTTTTTAAGTTCGTTTATCGTTTCAATAATATCAGATTTGATAGGATCCTTCAACAGAATGAAACCTGCGAAAATCATCTCGTGTTCAAGGTCCTTAGAAATACTGCTTGTATCAACGTTTTTATAACAAATGCCAATAACACGCAAACCATTTTTGCCAAACTGGTCAAATTTCTCTTCCAGTTGCTGTTTGTGTGGATTTAAATCTTCAACACTTTCGTTGCTCATTCTAATTTTCGTGCAGATACTTAGTATTTCTGTGAAAGCACCTTTACTGATGAGTAGACTCTCTTTATCTGTGCTAATAGCAATACTTAATCTTTTTCTGATAAAGTCATAAGGCACTTCGCCAACCTTTTGCGCAGTGATTTTGGGTTCAGGTTTCAGCTGCTTTAAGGCATCGTCTATCGGGTTAGAATATCCTGTTTCGAAAGTGGCGTTCCAATAAGCCAATTGCTTTATAAATTCACTTTCCTGGCCAAAACCATCAGTTAGCCCTACTACGTTAATGGTGCCTTCAGTGAGGGTGCCTGTTTTATCAGTGCATAATAGATTTACTTCGCCAAGGTTCTGAATTGAATTCAGTTTTTTTACGATCACCTTTTTCTCGAGCAGCTTCTTCGCCCCGGCACTCATGGCGATAGTTGTAACGGCAGGTAATAATTCTGGTGCCATGCCAACTGCCAGGGCCAGCGCAAATAGAGCCGATTCAATTGCACTTTTGTGGTTCAATAAGTTCACCACCAAAATAAACACGGTAATCACCAATGTTATCTTCATCAAAAAGAACCCAAATTCTTTTATTCCCTTTTCGAAGGTGGTTTCAACAAATTGGGATGCACTCAATGCCATGCTGCCAAAGATGGTCTGTTCGCCGGTTTCAATAACCAATGCTTTTGCCTTCCCACTTACAATGTTTGTGCCTTCCCAAAGACAGTTCGTCCGTTTAGCCAGTTCAGTTTGTTCGTCTAAAACTCCGGCTGTTTTCCTTACGGGATACGATTCACCGGTTAAGCTTGATTCGTTGACATGCAATTCATTTGATTCAATAATGAGGCAGTCCGCCGGCAGTCTGTCTCCCGCATTTAAAATAATCACATCACCTGTTACAACATGTGTAGAAATAATGTCTTTGGCTACGCCATCTCGCAGCACAGTCGCCTTTAAGGATATCAGGGATTCAAGTTGTTGAACCACTTTATCAGCATTTCTTTCCTGAAAAAAGCTCAACAGTCCGGTTGAAAGTAGTATAAACAGAATAATGAAAAGGTCAGATATGTCGCCAAGTAAGCCTGAAATTATTACTGCTCCGATAAGCATAAGCGTCAGCGGATTCTTAAACTGAGCCACAAAGAGTATAAGGTCTTTCCTGAGTACCGACTTAGTTTTGGGATGAAGCCCGGCCTCCAATAGAATTTTGCCAGCCTGTGCGTCAGACAGACCATTGTCAGAACTATTTAGCTTCTGAAACCAGTATGCAGTATCAAATTGCCAAAATTTATTTTCTGATCTGGTTTGCATGAGGTCTTTTTTAAAGGATGTGCAATACCTTGATTAGTAACAAATTTAGGCACGAGTCAGCGACTTTTATTGATTTAAATCAGGAGAATCACCTGTTTGTAAGTTCCGGCTTTCTCCACTTATAATATTAAATTAGAAGATGGACCAAATTCATAAAATACGACACAATTTGCAAAGCAATGCAGATGATGGAGCACGTAAGTCGGCTCAATCTTTTTTTAAAGAACCTATCAAAACTTACGGGATAAAAACCTCGATCGTAAAAGCTATAGCTAAAGAAACTTTGAAAAGCCTAAAGGATGAAAGTAAGACCAATGTTTTTGTTTTATGTGAAGAATTGTGGAAGTCCGGTTATATGGAAGAATCTTTTATAGCCTGTGAGCTTGCATTCGCACAGCGGGCAAAGTACGAGCCCTCAGATTTTGCGACTTTTGAAAGATGGATCTCGTCTTACGTAAGCAACTGGGCTTCATGCGATACGTTTTGCAATCATACCCTGGGCGAAATATTGTTGAAATTCCCGCAATTCTTGTCACGTTTAAAGAAATGGACAACAGATGATAACCGATGGATGAGAAGAGCGGCGGCCGTTTCGCTAATTATCCCTGCACGCAAAGGATATTTCCTTGACGAGGTTTTAGATATCGCCGGTCGATTAATGAATGATAAAGATGATCTGGTGCAAAAAGGCTATGGATGGATGTTAAAAGTTGCCGCCCAAAACCATGAAAAAGAGGTTTTTGATTTTATTGTGAATCATAAACATGAAATGCCGAGAACAGCTTTGCGCTATGCTATTGAGAACATGCCTGTGGAATTAAAAAAGGCGGCGATGGCGAAGTGAGGGGGAGATTGTGAGTTGTGAGTTGTGGGTTGTAGGTTGTAAATGGCTTCAGGGCAGCCAATTTAGGCTATCTCTCATTATGGTGGTAGGTAAGATTATGGTTATAAGATGATAAATACACTGATAGGGGGTAGTTCCACGGCGATCATTCAGATAAAACTGTTTTAATTCTGAATGCGCAGCTTAACCACCTCTTTTATTTTATAATAGTTTTTTGCTGATGGGATAAAAACCTCGACCTCCTGCCATTCAATTACCACGTTTTTTCCAAGATACTTTGCGGGAGTATTAATTAACTGCTGGGAGTCAGGAAATTGTCTGAACCACAAGAAAGAGGTTTCTTTGTTTTCACCGTCAGAAAGAATAAGGTAGTTGAAATCCTTCGTATCAATTCTTTTTAGAATACCTGCTGAGCTTTCTCTTCCTTTTGTTTCGAAGGTTCCGTTCATTAACATCGCCAGTTTTAAAAAAGCTTCGCAATTATCCGCAAGAAGTTGTTTTCCGATATTGATGCCTAGAGCGGTCATGGCAGGTTTATCTGTTATCTCAACTTTGCGTTCTGCAGCAACTTTCATTAACATGCCGCTTTGTTTTGAAAAGCAATCCATAAAAGCATTATTTGCAGATGCCTTAGTTGTTAACGTAGAGAAATCAAGGTTAGTAATGCATTCGCATATAGCATTATTAAGCTTCCTTTCCTCTGGCCCGGGAGCTGTTTGAGCTGAAGATACCAGAGTTGAAAATATAAGGGATGCAACTAAAAAGATATATCTCATGTTTTGATTGAAAAATAATGCCGAATATAGATAAGTTTTCTTTCACTAGTTAAATAATAAGCTAAAATCAATTTTAACAATGAAAAACACCTTAATTTTCTTTTTTGCTATTCTTCTGTCTTTAAATATAAATGCTCAAAGTTTTGAAGGAAAGGTAACCTATCAAGTAAATTTTAAAACTAAAGAAGCCACAACTTCTAATGAGGATTGGGGGAAGATGTTGGGTACAAGTCATAAGTACTATGTTAAGGGTGCAGACTACTATGCGAATATGGGCGGAACCCTATTTGAGTGGCAACGGTATGTATCGGTTACCAATAAATATTATTTTAAGTTGGGGAACAGCAATAAAATGTATTGGTCCGATGCAGCGTTGAACAAAACCCCCGGAGTTTTTATTGCTCATAACAAAGCGGTCACAAAGGTGCTTGGGCATATCTGCGACGAACTGATTTACAAAACAAAAACAGGCACTCATACTTATTACTTTAGTGTCGATTTTCCGATAGATTCCAAACTTTTTATCAATCATAAATACGGCGACTGGTATGAATATCTATCCCGTTCTAATGCACTCCCTTTGAAAGAAATTGTTGATTCTGATGATTTTTTAATGGAAATGGTTGCCACCGAAATAATTCCTTCGAAACTTGAATCTTTGATATTTCAATTACCCGAGGGGTTATTGGTTGAAAAAAGTCCTTTTTAAATTTGTTCTAAAACATCGAGCGAATGCCTGGCCGATCGACCCTGCTCCAATTACAACAATTACATTCTTCATAGGATCTCAGTTTGTTACGATAGTTGATTTTTTTCGAAATCAAAACTTAAATTTTATCTGAACCTATATTGTTCATCCCTTACCTTTTCCATCCATTCAACCACTTTTCCGTTTAAATTTTCCTGTATGGCTATATGGGTCATACCGGTGGTTAAAGTAGCGCCGTGCCAATGCTTTTCATGGGGCTCAAACCATACCACATCACCGGGATGCACTTCTTCAACTGAACCACCTTCCCGTTGTACCCAGCCGCAACCTGTTGTAATAATTAAGGTTTGACCTAGTGGATGTGTATGCCAGGCGGTTCTCGCACCAGGTTCGAAAGTAACACTTGCTGCTGCTCCGCGTCTTGCATCATTTGGCTGAAATAAAGGATCTATTCGCACGGCTCCGCTGAACCAATCTTCTGGCCCTTTTCCCGAAGGCTGTGAACCAATTCTTGTAATTTCCATTTTAGTTTTTTTATTCGTGAGGATCAATTTTAATCTTTAATACCCTTGTCTGCTTGGCCTGTACAAAATTTCGTTTACGTCGATTTCTACTTTTTCTTATAAAAGGTTTGCATATTCTCAGCAACACCTGGCTTAGTGATACTGTTTGGCAATTCTGTATCACCTGCACGGATGAAATAATTGTGCGAAGGTTATAAGATTTTACATCCTCCCGAAAACCTTCTGATAGTACAATGTAGGATACGCTGTAACACCGACCATCAGGAGAAGCCACAACTCCAAAATTGTGTACTTAATACAAGAAAATGTATACATCTTATTTCCTTTTTATAAGTATTTTTATGTATCGTTAGCTGAACTACTATGAAAATATCACGTCTTATTTATCTGTCGATACTATTGTTTTTCATGGCTGCTTGTAGTGGAAATAGAGACAAAAATGTCACTCAAAAGGAGGCTGATACGATTTCTACCACGAAGCGGGAATGTTATATTGCAGTCTACGAGAGAGACACGGCATATCTGAAAATTAATGGAATCGAGAACAAAAAAATCGACGGACACCTTCTAATCCAGTTCTGGAATAATCCTAAGAATGACGGTAACCTGGTAGGGCGCATCAGCGGAGATACTCTGTTTGCAGACTATTCATACATTGTTGGAACCTATAAGGAAAGGATTAATAAAAATCCCCTCGCATTTCTGATAAAAGGCGACAGTCTGATTCTTGGCGTAGGTGAGATCGAGACCAAGGTGGGGAGATCCTATTTTAAACCCGGTGTGCCCATAAACTTTGATCGGGGACGCTTTAGGTTTAGTAAGACGGAATGCAAGGATTGATAGGTCAGATTCGTTAATTGGGTTTCTCGCCGTAGGGATATCAAATTACAAATTACACCCGCCCTGCACTACTTAAATTTCCCCTCATAAAAAAAGCCCTTTACGTTATGTAAAGGGCTTAATTCTTTTTTAGATGGCGGAGAGTTAGGGACTAGAATGTATCATTTTCAGGTGTAATTTAATACAAGTAAAATGCGTTGGTAATATAAATAATAGCTATACGCGCTATAAACAGTTATAATTGATTACATCTTGTTAATAAAAAAAGTGATACCCTTTGTGATACCTATTTTCTAATGTGGTATATTTGATTAAGATTTTTAATAACGACATGATAGGTACATTAAGTTTTGTGTTGCGTACACAAAAAACCCTTAAATCTGGCAAAGTCCCGATTTATCTGACTTACTCAATCCACAGAGTAAGGTTATTCTATTCCATAGGGAAAAGAAGTATCTATCCTGAATACTGGAACAGTGAAGAACAACGAGCAGTTTATATTCCACAACGAGAAGCTAAAAGGCTCATGCCTCAGCTTTCTGCAAAGGAATTATTAACCGAAACGGAAGTAAATGAGATTAATGATCTTATAGAAGATTACGAATCGCAAATAAAATCTATAGAAAAGAAATTTGAAGCGTTAAAAACTCCTTTCTCTTCTCAAATGGTAATTGATGAATTAAAAGTCAATGAAAATAAGGCCACTAAAAAAGAAGAGGCTACAGGTTTAGTATTCGACTTTATGGATCAATACATAAGGGATCACGAAGCAACCAGGGAGAAAGGAAGTCTTACCGTTTATAAATCAGTTAAAAATCATTTACAGGCTTATCAGGATACAACCGGCCATAAGGTAACTTTTGACACAATAGATTATATTTTCTTCCAGAAGTTCCAAACCTTCTTAATCAACCGTACTAAAAGCGACCAGGAGGGCAATGTTAGCCCGATGTTGAATAATACCACCATTGCAAAAGCTTTGAGTACCCTTAAAACGTTTTTAGGATATGCAAGAAAGCACGGTGTAAAAGTCAATGATAGTTATAGAGACTTTACCATAAAAAAAGAAAAGCTTGAGGTTATCGCATTAGATCAAGAAGAGTTTAATAGTATCCTGAATTTAGATCTAGTCAATAATAAGAGACTTGAGAAAGCAAGAGACATCTTCATTTTTGCATGTGCTACCGGCTTGAGGTATTCTGATATGGCTCAACTGAAAAGAGAGCACATAAAAGATAGTGTAATTACATTGATTGTCAAAAAGACTAAATCCGAGTTAACAATCCCTTTAAATGCTATTACTGCGGAAATATTGGATAAATACAAAGACTTACATAGCCCTTTACCAATGATTAGCAATCAAAATCTTAACTACGCAGTAAAAGATCTATGTAAGGAAGCAGGTGTTAACCAGCCTGTTGAAATCGTGCGTTTTCATGGTAAAAAACGGGTTGTGAATACTTACCCCAAGTATGAATTAATTCACTTCCATACGGCCCGTAAAACGTTTGTAACTCTGTCTTTAGAAAAGGGGATGAGTGCTGAAGAGGTAATGACGATAAGCGGCCACGAAGATTATAAATCATTTGCTCGATATGTGAAGGTAACCGAGAAGCGTAAGAAAGTGGTAATGTTGAAAGCATGGGGTGAGCCGGTGCAAAAATTAAAGATAGTATAGTGGAAGCAAATATAAAAACCCACCTAATTGAAATGGTCGCCAGTGCGATGAAGTATGATAAACTTTTGTCCGATAGGGGGATGGGAGAAGGTAGCCCGAGTCTTCTAAGTATCTGCGAAGATCAGTTAAAGCAATTAAATCCCGTAGTTGATACAGGTGAGTTTTTGAACGATTTGGGAAGGGTTATTAGAAAATGTCGCTTTGATAATTCGTATGAGGCTGACACAGTCAATAACGGTTTGAAAGACTATGGCATAGCTGAGCCACAGTTTATTAAGTGCTGCAATCGTGACTTTGAATCGAGGACAAAATACATAGACAGGCTAATTGACGATCAAAAATACTTATTGAATCCAGAAGAAACCTCGCTATTGACAACCGAAATAAATTTAGACTTAGAAGCTTATACCACTACTATTGAGAGCAAATTAAGATTTCTAAATGTTTTACTAGAAGACACTGTCATGGAAATCAGAGAACATGAAAAACGATCTGAAAAACAATATGGGCATTCATTGAAATCATTTTATTCCGGTGAAATATTTCAAGCTAATAAGGACGATTTGAATTGGTACTTTAGTGAAGCAACCACTCATGAATTTAGTGAGCTTTACCTTAATTTGAGGAAGTACATCGATAAGCGAAAGAAGGTTCAGGTAATTCGGAGACTTACTTCACAATATCAAAATATCGACAAGCCTACAATAACTGACGAGCAGAACTTCATTGTAGAAGTTGATAAAATAGTTGCCAGTTTCAAGGCATTTAATAAAATATTATTTAAAGAGATGCGAATCGATGATTATCTGAATTGCTTTGATTTAAATAGTCCGTCTTTAAAACATCCTGTTTTTATTCAAGGGAAACAGGCAGATTTTGTTTATTTTTTATCTCAGATTCCGAAGATTAGAATAAATGATAAAATCGCTGAGCAACATTTTGGAATTAAGTATTACAAGCAGCAAATATCTAAAATGTCTAACCGTATGCCTGTTTTTGTTAACCAAATAAGAGCAATTTTAAAAATAAGCTAGTTTCCAGCCATTAAAGTATACAACGGTATACGAAAAATATTAAACCTAATATGCAATCACTTATTAAACAGGTGGTTGCATTTTTTATTTTACTGTTACGGTATACGCTTCGGTATACTACCTCTATCTAACATTTGGAGCATACCAAATCATTAAAATATGCTACAGATAATCACAAATGACGCCGAGTTTAAGGGAGCAATGCTGGAGGCGATGCAATGGGCGGTTGAAAACATGCCAGCTCAAAAACAACTCCCCAAACCTGATATAATGACGGGTGAAGAGCTTTCTGAAAAACTTGACGTTACCATTCAAACTTTAATACGCTGGAGGCAAAAAGGGAAAATTCCATTTCTTCAAATTGGAAGCTCTATCCGTTATGATTTTAATAAAGTTTTGGATGCTATAGAGGTGGGTAAAAAGAAAGGAGTTAAAGCATGAATACCCCAACTCCTTTAAATTCTTTGAACGGTCAATTCAAAGATAAACATTTCTACAATCAATTCTTAATCACTAAGGAAGCTTTTTTTGCCAAGCCCTCGACTATGCGTGAGGTAGAAGTTAAAACGGGTGTTTTGCGTCCTAATATTTGCCGCTTTGTCGCAATGTTGCGTGAACTAGGACAGATTCAAGTTCATAGTAAAGGTAGATGTCCATACACAAGGTATATCGCTGGGTTTTATACTACTAATCCGGAATTATTTGAGCAGCCTGTTCAACTGGACCTTTTTGAAGGGAGCCCCCAATATGGAAGCTAAAATTCTTGATGTCTTCCCTTTGCCAGGAGCAATGGGGTTAGTTGAATTGGTTGATTATGTGGCAGTAGCAAATAAGCACTTTATACCACAAGATGTAATTATTCAGGCCCCGGAAATTGTATTCGCTCTTAATGGGATACCTATTTTAACTAAGAAATCAATTTCCCTTTTGATTGCGAAAGCCAAAGCTGGTAAAACTACTGTTGCGGCCTGGATTATAGCACAAGCTATTAATGCAAAATCTAAGGTTTTATGGATTGACACAGAACAAGGTCTATATTATGCCAGCCGTACCCAATCTTGGGTTTTACAAATAGCGGGATTGACTTCTTCTGAAAATCTTTCATTCTACGATCTTAAAATTCATAATCCTAGCGAACGCATTAAAATTATCGAGGCTCTTCTGCAGCAAGGAAATTACGATTTTATAGTATTAGACGGGATAAGAGATCTTGTATTCGATATCAATAGCCCAGAAGAAGCAACAAATATCTCTACCTCATTAATGCAATGGGCAGATAACTATAATGCTCATGTATTAACTATCCTGCACCAGAACAAGGGAAATGAGCACGCAAGAGGGCACTTGGGAGCTGAAATGGTAAACAAAGCCGAGACCGTTATAAAAGTCTCTCAGAATGAAGCTAATCAGATTGTAGTAGATCCGGAATTTACCAGGGGAAAACCATTTGAACCCTTTGCATTATTCAGAGATGAAAACGGAATTCCAGCTTTGATTGATCAATGGATGCCTGAAGCTAATATTTCTCGAAGTCCAAATAAATTAAGAGATCCTATAGAGTTTCCGGAGAGTGCGCACTTGGAAGTATTGCACAAAATATTTAAAGATAATGAAGGGATGACCAGCGGAAACTTTATTTCTGGACTTATGGCTGCATGGGGAACAAACGGGGGTGAAATGAAACAAAGCAGAGCTAAAACATTTCGGGCCTTCTATGTGCAAGAGGAATACATAACAGAATTAAAAAATCAAAGTGGTAATACTACTATTAACCGATTGAGTGATAAATATAGAGTTAGTTAGACAGTCAGTCAGTTACCCCTATACATAGGGGGTTAACTAACTAACTACTGTTCGATAGTTGGATAACACAGTTGGTTAACCGACCAACCAACTGTAAAAAGGATAAATATGGGATTAGATATTACAGTTACAGCAATTGAAAGTGTTTCTAAAAGGAATACTGCAAAGGTTAAATCTTTGGCAAGTTTCCTAAACGACGGGATTGAGCGGTATAAACCGGTAATTGATTTAATACGTGCATGTTCCGATAAAAATACAATTGATCAATTGAAAGCGACTTTGCCGGCTTGCCAATTTTGCATAACAGATGGGAGAGGCTCTAAAGGTATTCAAGAAGCATCTAACCTAATGCAAATTGATATTGATGCAAAGGACAATACACATATCCAAGATTTAAAAGGTGCAATAAGTGAAATACCTTTTATTCATTTTGCTATGTACTCAGCATCAGGTAAAGGGGTTTTTGGGTTAGTTAAGATTCTTGAGGAGAAACAATTCAAAGCGCATTTCGAAGCCTTCAGAACCTACATAGAAAATACCTATCAAATATTTATTGATAAGGCCGTAAGTAACCCCGCCAGTTTAAGGTTTTGGAGTTATGATACTACTCCAATAATAAACCCTACTTCAGAGGTTTGGAAGTATGTTCCTAAACCAAGCGAAATAAAACCATATAAGCCCACTTTTTCGGGAAGTGTTACAAATGATCCTTTTTCAGATTTTAATAACCGGGGCGATATAGAAGGCCTATTACAATCGCATGGTTGGAGGTATCAACATACTAAGGGAACAAGGAAACGATATTCAAGACCCGGAAAGACTTCCGGAGTAAGTGCAGACTATTGCACAGAACGAAAGATTCTGTATGTTTTTTCGAGTGATAGCTCTACTGGAATACATTCAGCCAATAAGGGATATAACCATGTCTCAGTCTTTTGTCAACTTGAGTGTGCCAATGATTTTAAGCTTTGCGCGCAAAAGTTAAGGAGGTTAGGATATGGAAGTTCTTTAGTGATTTAGGTTATAGAGTTCGATAAAAAGTAAATCAGATGCCAAAACCACACACTTTACCCACTTTATTCGATGAATTAAAAACGCTAAGCATTTCCTTCTTAGGTAAAAATGGATACTTAAAGCATAGGAATCAAAGCGGGACAGTAATCTGGAAGCGCAACGGAGAAGAAACGGGGAGTATTTCCATTCATTTGAATATAACATGTTCAAACCCATTCATCTTATTGAAGTATCGGTCTGATGATATACCCAGAGAGTATGCGATAAAACTTGTCAAGGCTGTATCGAATTTGGGGAAAGGCTACGTCTGGTACTTTTTATGCCCTAGTACGGGTAAGCCCTGTAGAAAGCTCTATTTATTCAAAGGCTATTTCTATCACCGCAGTGCATTGAATGGATGCATGTACGAAAAGCAGACTCAAACTAAAAAGCACAGATACCTCGATAAGTATTTGGGCGAGTATTATAAGCTCGATCATTTGTATTGCGAATTACATCAAAAGCATTTAAAGAAAACCTACGCAGGCAAGCCCACCAAAAAGTATTTAAGGTTAATAGAGGAGATTCGTAAAGCCGAAAGTATCCCATACGATAAAATTGAAAGGTTAATGATGATTTAGAAAAGTTTTAGCCCCTCAACTTAATCACGGATCCTAAACAATCCTAAACATTTAAACTAAGAAGATCACTAAAATAAAAACAGAATGAAAAAACTAAGACAAGAAAATGAAGTGGCAAAGGCCACCATTAAAACAGTTAATTCTTTTAATCAAAAATTATCATGAGCTGGATAATAGATGAGTTCTCCGTAAAACCTTCTGGATTTGCTTCAGGATGGAGATATAAAAGAGTTTTGATTGATGATAATGGTAATTTATCTACTTCGGGCGTCCCGGGTAAAAATACCATGAATCTATCCTGTATATCTGATTATAATAAAGTATCTCGACGGTACTTAAGCAGTGGATCTACAAAACCCAATAGAGATCCGGCGACCGGAGCTGATTTAATAACAGAGTTTTGCAACTTCGTCACGTTTACTAATTATAGAGTTTACGCACAAGATTGCGATCCCTTCGTATATGTCCAAACCGATATAAATGCGCCTAAATGCGGATTTGAGCCACTACCACAGCCAGCAGTACCTTCAAATCCATTTGGGACGGCTGTTTATGGAGCCTATAAGTTTTACGAATTTAAATCGGTTAAGAACGTAAACTTTAAAGTAACAATCTATAAAAAAGATTTCGCAGGCGTAGCTACTGCGATAACAAAAGGGGATTCAGACCCGGTTATTCTTTCGTATCAAACAGAAGACGAAGACGATAAATTTTCTCCTATCAGGGCTTTAGAATGCAGTATTTCGTTAATGTGTGACGAAAACTTTGACCTGCAGGAGCTTTACACAGCCGACGAGAGGGCGTTCAAAGTAGAGGTTTTAAATGTAGATACAAATGAAATCCAGTTTTCGGGGTTTATAATTCCTGATTCATGCAGAGAGCCGTTTTCTGCGCCTCCTTATCCTGTTACTATACGGGCTACAGATGGCATAGGAGCGTTAAAAAACATCAGCTACCCTATTCCAATTGGGAGTAAAATAGATATCAGACAAAGTTTTAAAGATATTCTTTGCTACTGTTTTGCAATGACGAATCTTAATCTTGATTTGTTGACGATTTGTAATCTATACGAGGCAAAAATGTTAACCGGCATGGACGACGATCCATTAGCTCAAGCTCAGGTAAACCCATTAAGATTATCAGACGATCAAGGAAATATAAAAAACTGTTACGATGTTTTAAGCGATATCGCGAGGTTATTCGGTGCTTATATCGCTCAAGTTAACGGACGATGGTCTTTTGTACGATTAAACGAATTAAGTAACGCAGTAGTAAGGAGCCGTGTTTATTCTTATACAGGCTTATTTAAACGCTCTGAGCAAATAGATAACTCAAGAACGGCTGACAATACCACCGCCGATGTAACTGTCTTAAATGGCGGCGAATTAAGAACAGCCAACGCCTATAAAAGGGTTATTGTGTTGACTGAGTTCGGGAACGCTGCTACCACGCTTTACAATGGTGACTTTGAAATTTGGGACGGTCAAAACTTTAAATACTGGACTAAATACGGTGGTTTTGATATTTCCAGGGTTCAAAAAACTATAACCGGAACAGGCGGCACAAAGATCGGCATTGCTGATTATGTTTGTCAATTTAATGACCGTGCCAATAGTGGGAAATGGATAGAATCTGCCCCCATTGTTGTCGAATCTGGTGATAGAATAACATTTTCATTCAACTTTGGCAGTGATTTTGGGATAACAAAATCTACTATTCACCATATAAAAATAATGATCAAGGTAGGAGATTACTATCTTACTGGGCAGGTTTACACTCCAGATCCTAGCCAAAATAAACTTGAATGGGTAAAACAGTTAACATTCACAACAATAATTACATATCCTGGAAGTGATATAAATATATTTAAAATTTCATTTACTATGCCAGATTTGCCAATATCTGGCGTATTGATATTGCAATTATATGGATCAGAGTTCTATTATTTAGGGAGCGGCCAAGGCACTAAACTAGCGCCATATGTGGCCGCTAGATTTGATAATTTCTCTATAGCAAAATCATCTAAGAAAGAGAAGGAAGAGCCTGATGGTTTTTGGTCAATCTCAGAACAATTGGGATTCTACACAAATTCACCAAAGGAAATAGTAATCCCCTACAGTGATTCTCAAGTTCCTACGCCTGGACCTGTGATTGTGACAACGTTAGGACGCACCAGAGTAATAAATCCAGGGGGCGTAACTGAGTCTTTGGCTTTATCCAATCTTTACGCTATTTACACCTCCGATAATTCATTTTCTACTAAATGGCGGGATTATAACGAAAGTGGCGAATCACTTCCGATTAGTTTAAGCCTTGCCAGAACGATTCTAAAGGCGTATCAGAAACCTTTTAGATACTACCAGGGAGATTTAAGAGGTGATAATTTGAATTACTTAAACGTGTTCAATTTTCTTGTAGATGGCAATGATGAGTTCTCAGCAAAAACGTTTGCGATTATATCGGGGGATTTTAGTTTAAAAAACCACCAGTTAACAACAACGTTAGCAGAGATTTTCACGAAGCCAATTTTTACCACAAACTTTCAAACACCGCATTCGCCGGGCCAAATACCTTCGGCAATTACGCAAAATCCAAATTCTCCTGTAGGAGATGTTAGAATATTTTCAGATGAATTTGGAGCGGCTTTTAAATAGCAGGTAAGTAGTTAAAAAATATAATAGCCGTTATGGGGGATCTCATGACGGCTATTTATTGAAAAAACACACGGTACGCGCGCGCGCGAGGCTAACGTTACCCATCCTCGTCTTTTACGATTTCATAATCATCAAAGAGAAACTGAAAGTATCTACATCCAGCTTCATTACAAATTATGGTCAATTCTCGTAACTCCTCTCTAATGACCTCATCAACATCGTCTAAAGAGTCGCCAAGCAGATCCGCATCAAAAATATGTTCAGGTGGTTTAGCAGCATCAAATTTTCCATTTATTAACCCAGCGCTATCTTCATACGCTACCCATCCATGACTTAGCTTAGAAATCAACGTGTAACTTACTGACGACGCATGAATGACGGCTATTGATTCTTCCTTTAATATTAACGGTTCTTTCATGATAACTAAAGGTTAAAATTTATTTTCGGTTTTAAAATATTTTTCGTTACTTAGACATGCGAACTCAGCTGGAGAGCATTTTCCAGCAACTATTCTTTTTTTAACAATAACCCAGGCGAGCAGGTGCAAGTACTGCATTCTATCCGGTTTCCGGCTGAGTTCGCAGCGACCTGGGCTTTTTTAAACTATTTTATTATGCGAACTCAGAAAAACAACGTTGTTCAACTCAACAACACTTTAACAGAAAACCCGCTTCAAGTTAAGAACGGTGAAGAAAAAGAACCTGAAATAATAGGGGAGAGACGATCCTCTGCCCAAATATTTAAAAGTGTATGGGGGATTGATATTGAAGAAGCTTACTGGCATATCTTAGATGTGTTTAAAATTGTAGGTAGTTCAAGTAAAGCTACTGAAAACCTGCTTTACATGCTCACCCAAGCGATAGATAATAACGATTTTTCAGTTGATTGCCTGATAACTTTTGATGAAGTTACAAAGTCAATTAGAGGGGTTTCGGCTTTGGTTTATTATGCTTTTTATAACTCTGGTCGATGGGAAAGTAGATCGCCTTTTATAGAAAGAAACGAGTTAGTCCTGAAAAATAATTCACCTGAATTCTATATCGATTCAGTCTTTGATAGCATTGTTGGTATTGCCGATGTGGACAACTGGAATAAAGCATTTAGATTGTTGTTGTCGAATCATTTAAGCCCTTCTAATGTGACTAAGATCGAAAGGAAGCAATTAGCGGACTGTTGTTGCTTTATTAATTCAATGAATAAATTTCTTTATGATTTAGAAATCAAAGCTCTCCCGGGGATCAAGAAATATTTTGAGGATAAATAATTGTTTCTATTAGAACTTAATTTGAATCCCTTTGGCTTAAAACCAAAGGGATTCTTGTTTTACTGCATTGGATGATTGTAAACCTAATAACTCTAAGAGTTCGGCGCGCTACATCTTCGTGCCAGGTGCCAGGGTTGGCGCCGCCTCTTTGTGCTAAAATTAGGTCAAAGCGGGAATTCCCGTTTTGGTCTTCTTGAAGTGCTTAGCGTAGTTCGAAAATACAGCCCCTCAACTAGGTTTAGAGAACTTGTTATAACCTGTTATTCCACAATATATTTGTACAGAATCAGGAGTTTTTAGAGTCCATAAAAAAGGGGAAGGGAATCCTGTCAAAACTTGACATTCAAAAGCCAAGAAACGTAAAAAAAGGGAACGGTACGCACGCGCGGTAGATATTCTAATTAGCTCTTCTAGCTGCTGAAAAGGTATTATTGTAAGGATTATAATCCTTTTGGCGCTATTAAAGGGGTGGAAGGTTGCTAAATCGTAAATTATCTTTCGGTGTTAAGAAACGTTGACTATCTTTAAGTTAAAAAATGTATGGAAGCAACTGTTGTTCTCTATTCTGTTGTGTTCGTTGTTGGACTTGCTTTATCGGTATTGTTTTTAAGATTGACCTTCAGTGTGCAGCAATTTTTAAACATTCAAAAGAAACAAGTAAAGCTATTATCTGAAATTGCAAAAGCCAGTAACGTATCTCCAGATGTTATAGATGGTATTCATAAATCAGATTGCCAATAGCGACTTTCGCTCTAAAGGGGTTACTAAATACTACTTGTTTTTACATACATTTAGGCGCATAGACCTACCAGGAACTGTTCGCGGATAAGACAGAATGGATTTCATCGAGAGGCACTCCCAAGCATGAAGAGGGGTTTAAAAAAGCAAATTATGAAACAAGTTTATAGTGTGTTAATCTTTATCTCTTGTATTAGCTGCAGTCGGCAAAATCAACAGGAAAAAGCCCCGCAACAACAAGTCTCGAATAACCCTCAACACCAAGAATTGAACTCAATCGAAGAAGTTCCGCTTAAGCATTTTACCTATGAAGATATTGCTAGATATGCAATTGCGACAATCATGGATCAATCTCCGAGTATAATCAGAGCCGTAAAGAATAATGATTTGTATTTAGTTTCATACGTTAGGAAATCTGATTCTCAAAAATTCGACTACAAAATAAAGATTGATGGTAATCACGTTATCTGGGGGAATTCAGATGGGCGATGGCGGGATACTGACTTTGATGAGAAAATAGGTTTTGTAGAGGACGGCAATAAAATTAAAATCATTCAGACATTTACTGATGGATCAGAAGCCGCAGAAGAGTTTGAAAAAGGCCAATAATAGTAAGTGGAGGCATATCTTTTGCCTTAATCACACACATTCTGATAACTCTCGCTCAATGATCCCCCCCCCGAATCGTTGATAGCGACTCCAGTTAACGGAAAAGCTAAATGCTAATCAATAGCCTAGGGGCTAGATTCTTCAAGGCCTTAGAGTCTTGCCAGTGCGGCTTTTTTGTTGAGTAAAGTTGTTACATTTGGCTAAACCTAATCCTTATCCATATGAAAAAGCTTATCACAACCACTACTAATATCCTTGAGGGGTGGTCTATTAAGGAGTATTTACAACCAATTTCGTCCAACATTGTAGTAGGGGCAAACATCTTTAGTGAGTTTTCTGCATCAATAACTGATTTCTTCGGTGGTCGTTCAGGCTCTTATGAAAAGAAACTTCAACAAATTTACGATCAATCAATCTTGAACCTCCAAAACAAAGCCAGGGGTTTAGGCGCTAATGCTGTAATTGGCCTTAAGATAGATATTGATGAGATTAGTGGTAAAGGTAGTCAGATGTTTATGATAACGTCTTATGGGACACCAGTACGAGCTATTAGATTGGAAACTGAAAAACCTCAAACTGATCATCCCGCAAGGTCGATTATTGACGGCTCCTACGTCCAGAATAAGGTAACAGCAAAGCGGATAATTGAACGGGCAAATAAAACAGAGAGGCTGGAGCCCGACGATTTACAATTCATTACTGATAATCCATATCCGGAATTCATTGAATGCATTTTCGCGCTTCTTAAAAGATCATCGCCGGCTTATATGGCTGCTGAAATTGAAACGACTACAAATAGATGTGCAGCTTTTTTTAGCAATATTGATCCGGAGTTGGCTATTGAAAGACTTTATGCTCAATTTCATATCAAAGATAATTCAGCAAATTTTCTAATTGCGATAAGGAATATAATCAAAACAATTAATCTAATTGACTACCCATCAATCAAGAAGCTTATATCTAGTGAGGATTTAAAAACGGCAAAGTTCGGACTGACTATATTGCTGGGCGATAGACCCTATTATTCTCAAGACGACAAGATTCATCTACAAGAGCTTAATGAATCCATATCCGAGTCATTCAAGCCTCTGGGGGTAATTTCTTCAAAGAAAGGGTTTCTATCAGGAGAAAAGGATGTGTGGACTTGCATCTGCAACAGAGTAAATGATTTGTCAGATAAATACTGTTCAAGTTGTAAAAATGATATGAATGGGTTTCTGGAAGACGACATCAAGCCAGGAGAAGTGCAAAAGTTAATTGAAGATAGGTTAGGGTTCCTTTAAGCATGAATGGCTGTTGAGAGCACTAGGCGAAATTATCCATAGCGCCCTTAGAACATTTCTTTGCGGAGTCCTTATCTATGAATAAACGCTAACTATTCTAATCTGAAAACCTTTTAAAACCTGAGCTTCAAAAATTACAATCAAGCGTTTGCATCCGGCGCATTAACCTTTGGAAGCTTGAATATCCTGAGTTTTTACAGTCCATAAAAAAGGGGAATTTTCCCCTTGTAAGCAAAAAGGGAACGATACGCGCGCACGCGCGCGCGGGCAGCCTGATTAGCAACCCACTATTGTCGATGTTTTAATCACACCCACTCCGGTAGATGCATTTCTATAAGCTCCCCTAAAACCTGATAATCATGGCCCTGCAGCACAAATGGCAACTTTAGCCTTTTAGGGGATTTCTCGTACTCTGACCTCTTATCAAGATTATTCCAATATCCAAACTCATCTCTCTGTATAGCTCCTATGAATAGATTATTGATATAAACTTGGAATATACCTTTACTTTTAAGTCCTTTAGGACTGTCAATCTGTTCGTAAAGATTAATAGACAAAGGATATTCCCTATCCATATAGGAGAATGTAGTATTGTAAGATTTATGCATAATCAGATATAATTCACGCAAACTAAAACGCAAATCACTGATTATAATTTCATGAAACAAGCAGCCGATATTATCCAAGATTGCGCTTTGCCGGGAGGGCTCTACAATAAGATAGAATTTTTACAAATTATTGAGAGTATGACACTCGATGAGTTTTCTAAGTTCTGCAAAGAAGTTTTGTTATTAACAGAGCATTATGACCGGTCTATTAATGTTTCTGTTTGCGATAGTCTTGACTTTATCGAGCAGCACCCGGGTATGTTTTATAAGTTTAGAAAGATAGATCCTGATGGGGACATTCACTTTGAGATGATTGATCAAGCAACAAAGGAATTTTCTAGCTATTGTTTGTAACTTAGAGTATCAACTTTCAATCTATGTGCGGAAGAGTTACAATACCACCAAGTAAAGAAATTACATCGGAACTGAATTTAAAATATGATGAGGACGAAATGCCTGGTCTTATTAATGTTCCACCTACATTAAAAGTTCCGTTAATAACGAATACGAAACCAGATCATCTACAGTATTTCACCTGGAGTGTTATCCCTTCTTACTCTAAAGATGGAAAACCTGACTTTAAGTACAGCACCTTCAATGCAACGATAGAGAAACTGGAAGAATCACCGCTCTGGAAACCGTTGATCGGTAAAAGGCACTGTGTCATTATTACTTCTGGATTTTATGAGTGGCAGTACGAAGATCCTATTAAAAAAAAGAATAGCAAACCTCACCTTATAAAAGCAAGGAATAGCAAATTTACCTATATGGCTGGGCTGTGGACTGCATGGGTGAACAAAGAGACAGGTGAGTTAGTTCCTAGCTGTACCGTTATTACACTTCCTGCTAATACTAAGATGGCTGAGATTCATAATACTAAAGGAAGAATGCCAGCCTTCTTAACGACAGAAACTTCTAAGATTTGGTTAGATCAGGAATTATCGTATCACGAGAGGAAGCAAGCTTTAGAACCTGTTCCAAATGAATTTTTAGATGCTTACCCCATTTTGAAAGTAGGAGACGAAGACGAGTATAGGAAGTTGATAGAGATTTGCTGAGTTCCTTTAAATCAGTAAAAAACGGAATTTGCTTATAAAGGGAGCTTGTTTTCCATTGAATCTTGTTATCATTGATCGCCCTTTGCGAAGGGTATTATCTTGGCAGATGAACTGGCCACACTATTAAGTTGGTATGGCTTCTTGTTATACCCTTTTTTATTTAAGAGAATGGAAAAGTTTAATCCCAATCGATTACGGCTTTGATCTACCCATCAGCTTATAGAATTTTCACTCCTGTTCGTTTTATGAGTTAAGCAAAATAACAAACAGCCTAACAAGCATCTACAATGATTTTAATTAAACTACTCACCGATTTTATTAGCTTGTATAAAGATTAATCATTGTCCCGCCG
>CBFGOI010000022.1:0-48028 GCA_965650335.1 uncultured Pedobacter sp.
GCACAGAGAATGGAAAAGTTTCCATATCGGTTTACAATGTAAATGGTGCATTGGTGAAATCAATCAATGATATCAAAACCGGAGCTTATGAGAAAGAAATTAAGCTTCAGGGATCGCCGGCGGGCACTTACGTGATTCGTATTAGCTTGAATGGTTTCGTTCAGTCGAAAACGATTATAATTCAATAAGTTTTAAATCCGAATTAAACAAAAAATGGCCGGTTCGAATTCGAACCGGCCATTTTTATTTATAAACTTTCGGGCTATAAGGATTTTGCAATCCCCATTTCCAGCCCTCGTAACTCCGCTAGCCCGCGTAAGCGACCAATTGCAGAATACCCTGGGTAAGTAGTTTTTTTCAAATCATCCAGCATCTGGTGGCCGTGATCTGGCCTCATCGGGATGGAGACATTTCTTCTACGCATTAGTAGTACAGCTTCTTTCATCACCTCATACATGTTAGCATCACCTTCAAGATGGTTGGCTTCGTAGAAATTTCCTTCTTCATCGCGTTGCGTGCTGCGCAGGTGTAAAAAATGAACATGATCGCCAAGACGTTTGAGCATTGCAGGCAGATCATTATCGGGTCGTGCTCCAAATGAGCCGGTGCAAAAACATAATCCATTAGCGGGTGAAGGTGCTGCCGTAAGTAATTCAACAGCATCCTGTTCCGTACTCACAATCCGTGGCAGGCCCAGGATTGGATAAGGCGGATCGTCCGGATGAATGGCCAACTTAACTCCTTCGGCTTCAGCTACCGGAACAACCTCTTTCAGAAAGTAAAAAAGATGTTCTTTTAACTTTATTGCATCGATGCCTTTATAGGTATCAAGCGCTGTTAATATTTGATCAATGGTAAAGGCTTCTTCACTACCCGGCAAGCCCAGAAGGGCGGTTTTAAACAGCGCTTCTTTTTCATTCCCAGACATTTCATCAAAACGTTTTTTGGCTTTAGCGAATTCTTCAGGAGTGTAATCTTCCTCAGCCCCCGGTCTTTTCAAGAGGAAAAGATCAAATGCCATAAAGGCTGCTTTTTCGAAACGCAGCGCTTTGCTTCCATCGGGCATTTCGGATTCTAAATTCGTACGCATCCAATCCAGAATCGGCATAAAGTTATAGGTAATAACTTTCAGGCCGCAGGCCGCTACGTTTCGTATGCTGGTTTTATATTTTTCAATATAATCGAGGTAATTGCCGGAATGCTTTTTAATATCCTCATGTACGGGTAAACTTTCAATTACCGACCAGGTTAATCCAGCCTTTTCAACCTCGTTAATACGTTTTTTTATTTCCTCTACCGTCCAGACGTCGCCTACAGGAATATGGTGAAGGGCCGTTACAACTCCCGTACAGCCGGCTTGTTTGATATCTGATAAACTAACCGGATCGTTAGGACCGAACCAGCGCATTGTTTGTTCTAAATGCATCTTCTTATGATAATTGCTTTGACTTAAAATCCAATTGAATTTCCACCGTCCACCGGCAAAATTACTCCGGTAATATACTTTGCCGCATCTGAAGCAAGGAAAACAGCTGTGGTGCCAATGTCCGCGGGTTCGCCTAAATATCCCATAGGTGTACGCGACATAACTTTTTGTTTCCTTTCGGGATCATTGTTTAGTGCCTTAGCCGACATGTCTGTCGCAATAAAACCCGGAGCTATCGAATTTACCCTGATTCCTTTTGGTGATAGTTCCACCGCCATTGCCCTGGTCATTCCATCTAAAGCTGATTTTGAAGCGGTATAGGCAATGACTTTCGGAATACCGTACTGAGAAGCCATTGAGCTTATATTTATAATAGATCCTTTGCCTTTTGGGATCATAGATTTTACTACCTCGCGAGAGATGGCAAAAATAGATATCAGATTGGTTTGGATAATACTCATGAAATCTTCGTCACTTACATCGCAGAATTCTTTTTTCATATTGATTCCGGCATTGTTAACCAGGATATCGATTTTCCCCAGACGGTTTGTGATATCTTTTATTAATTCCGGTATCTGTTTCAGGTTGCCTAAATCAAAGGAGATTGTCTCGCAAAGATCTCCTAAATTACTCTTGGCAGTTTGCAGTTTTTCTTTATCCCGACCGATAATAACGGTGTAGATATTATTCTTTACAAATTCCTGTGCAATGGCATATCCTATACCCGAAGCTCCGCCGGTTACAATTGCTATTTGATTTTCTTGTTGAATGGGTTCTTTCATCTATGTATTCTTATTCGTTTTTTCTTAAAAAATTGCGTTGATTGTGCCGATGATCAGGATGGCCCTATCTTGTTCTTTAACGAAGAGGGTCGGACAATAAGCTGGTGATTTAACAAATGTGTATGGCCGGGGATCAGTTCCTGATTATTAGTTAAATGTTCGATCAGGATTTTTGCAGACAATTCTCCCATTTCCTCGCCCTGATAATTCACGGTAGTTAAGTTAGGTTCAATTACTCCGCAAATGGAATCATTGTTAAATCCAGCGAAAGCAATATCTTCAGGAATTTTGATGCCCTGCTTTTTTAATTCCTGCATGCAGGCAACCGCGCAGTTGTCATTGGCAACAAATACGGCATCCGGTTTTTGTTCCATACTTAATATCTTTACAGCCGCATCCGTTCCTTCGGTCGCACTTAGATTATTTACTATCAATAAATCATCAGTAAATGGAATATTAAATTCTTCCAGGGCTTCTTTATATCCTTTAAACCTGTCGGCATAAACGTTTTTAGACAGATTGCCAGAAATGTGCATCACTCTTTTCGCACCCTCTTGAATTAAATGTTTAGTAAGTTCATAACCTGCCTTGTAGTTATCGATAACAACGTTCGGACATTTTTTATGTTTAAATACGCGGTCAAAGAAAATTACAGGAATCCCTTTTTTGATGAATTGCTCGAAGTGATCTGTGTTTTTCGTATCATATGCTAAGGAAACCAATAATCCATCGACTCTGTTGTTGAACATAGTTGATGAACTTTCAATCTCTTTCCTGGCAGTTTCAAGTGATTGACTTATTATGAGATTATAACCCGCGTTGTTGACAATCTTCTCCATCCCCGCAATAACGTCCGACATGAAACTGCTGTTTAATCTGGGTACAATTACTCCAATGGTATTGGTCTTTTGAAGTCGTAAATTACTTGCTAAAGAATTAGCGCGATAGCCCATTTCTGTTGCGGCATCGAAAATCCTTTTTTTCGTGGTTTTGCTGATGGCAGGATGATCTTTTAACCCGCGACTTACTGTTGCGGTAGAAATGTTTAACGACTTAGCAATATCATAAATGGTAATTTCTTTCTCAGGACTCATTCAATAGTACTGTTTTTAATTCGGGAACAGAAAAATCTAAGATATAAAAAAGTGAATAAAATGCAATCGGTTGCATAGTATTTAATAAATAGAAAAGCTTTGTTATTGGAGGTTAAAAAAAGGTTGGATTTAGAAGTAAGGCGCTGTTCAATTCTTAATGTTGGTGGCTTCGTCTTGGGGGTAGATTGAACAAAGGGGCTTAATCAAAATTTTCGATGTGTAAGTTTATACTTCGCCGGTGACACTCCGATAAACTTCTTAAATAATCTTGAAAAATAATAGGGATCGTCAAATCCTAATTCTGAAGAGATTTCTTTAATACTTTTATCCGAAAAGTATAGGTACTGACATGACTTCTGAACTTTAAGCTGGTTGAAATAATGAATAGGTGAGGAGCCTGTTTTTTGTTTGAAAATTCTTGAGTAGTGAGAAACGGAAATATTTTGCTGCTGAGCCAATTGCTTGATCGTAAAGGTTTCATGAAGACAAGTTTTCATATAAGTAATAGAATTACTTGTCGCATCGGCATCATAAATTGAGGGATGTGTTTGTTTATAATAAATCATCGAAGTGACTAAATGCAGAAAATTGAAGTTTAAAATTTCCATCTCACGTACTTCATAACTGTGCTCAAGAATAGAATAGATCTGATCAAAAAGATTAATCCTGTTTTCATCAAAAGGTATGGCATGAACTTTTGGCTGATCGTCTGCCAGGGTTCTTTTATACAAATCATCCGCATACTCTCCGCTAAAATGCGCCCAGTAAATACTCCATGGCTCAGTCTCGGAACTTTTGTAAGAATGCGAGACGTTTTTCGGAATAATGAAATACGTATTTGGCGATAGAGTAAATTCTTTTGTGTTGAGGAAAACTTGCCCTTGCCCTTCTGTGCAATAAATTAAAATATAATGCTTAATTCCTTGCCTTCTTTCCCTGTGGTGATGGATGGCACTCGGATAAAAACCAATATCTGTGAGGTAAAAATTTTTTATTAGCGATTGGTTTTGAATAGCTCTTTTAATATTTGGAGGCAGAACAATCATTTTCTGTCCAACAAATCCTTCTTTTATTTTCTTTGTGAAGACAGTCAATGATAATTTTCTTTAAAAATTTATATAAAGATTGGAATAATATTTAATATGCGATATCTGAATGAGAATATAATCCATCTTATCAGCAAATTAGTCTATTGTATTTATGTATAATTCCCATCAACTTTAATCACTGATTTAAACCACCGGTAAAGCCTTTGTAAATTGGGCTTATAGCTTAATAAACTCAAAACCTAAAATGACTATTTTTAATAAAAACATCGGTTTCAACAGTACATGCCTTGTGTTGTTTCTTCTTTTTTGCTCTTTCACTAGCAAGCAAACGTTGCCCTTAAATGGGAAGTGGAAGTTTCAAACCGACCCACAGGATAAGGGCGTTAAGGAAAGGTGGTTCTCACATTCACTATCAGAAACCATTAAGCTGCCTGGTTCTATGGCAGAAAATCTTAAAGGTGATGATATAACTTTGAAAACTAAATGGACGGGCAGTATATACGACAGTTCATTTTATTTTAACCCGCGTTTAGCGAAATACCGACAAGAAGGAAATATAAAAATACCCTTTTGGCTTACTCCGGCCAAACATTATGTTGGAGCCGCCTGGTATCAGAAAGAAGTTAATATTCCTAAAAAATGGAAGGAACAGCGGATTGTGCTGTACCTCGAAAGGGCACATATTGAAACCCGCGTATGGATAGACGACAGGGAAGTTGGAATGCGAAATTCGCTGGTTGCAGCACATGAATATGATTTAAGCAACATGCTTAAACCGGGCAAACATCGCATCACCATTCGAATTGATAATCGTATTAAGGAAATCAATGTTGGCCCCGATTCGCACAGCATTACCGATCACACACAAGGCAATTGGAACGGCATTATCGGTAAAATGAGCTTGAATGCCGGGTCGCCGGTTTATTTTGAGGATGTTCAGGTTTTCCCTGATTTGAAAAATAAGACTGCAAAGGTAAAAATGCTCATCCAAAATAGCAGTCGTGCAGACGCTGCCGGAAAAATTAACATCTCTGCAAAAAGCTTTAACACAACGGAAAAACATCAAACTCAAACCGTTTCTACAAATTATGACGTTCGCAAAGGTGAGCAAGTTCTGATCGAAATGAATCTGCCTTTTGGCGATAAAATGCTTACATGGGATGAATTCGATCCTGCCTTGTACATGCTTAACGCTGTTATTCAACCTAAGTCCGGACAACCATCGACGAAAACTGTTCAGTTTGGGATGCGGAATTTTTCGATTAAGGAAGGCTCTTTTTTGATAAATGGGAGACCGGTTTTTTTAAGAGGTACTGTTAATAATTGTGAGTTTCCTTTAACAGGATATCCCGCTATGGATGTGCCTTCCTGGGAAAGAATCTTTAAAGTTGCCAAAGCCCATGGGCTAAATCATATGCGTTTTCACTCCTGGTGCCCGCCAGAAGCAGCCTTTATTGCGGCCGATAAAACTGGCTTTTATCTTCAGCCCGAAGGACCTAGCTGGCCAAATCACGGTCCAAAAATTGGCTTGGGGCAGCCGGTTGATAAATATATTTATGACGAAACCAATCGCATGGCCAAGAATTATGGCAATTATGCTTCATTTACCATGCTTTCTGCCGGGAACGAGCCCGCCGGTAATCAGGTTCAATATTTAAATGCTTTTGTTGATTACTGGAAGCAAAAGGATAGCCGCAGAGTGTACACCGGAATGTCTGTCGGCGGCAGTTGGCCGATAGTCCCAAATGCAGAGTTTCAGGTAAGAGCCGGAGTAAGGGGTTTAAACTGGAATGAAAGACCGGAAAGTATGTCGGATTATAGCGCCGGTATAGAGAAATTCAAAGTGCCTTTTGTTGCTCATGAAATGGGGCAATGGTGTGTATTTCCTGATTTTAAAGAGATAAAAAAATATACAGGTGTTTACCGGGCGAAAAATTTCGAACTTTTCAGAGAAGATTTGACCGACCGCGGAATGGCTGATCAGCCTCAGGATTTCCTGATGGCGTCGGGCAAGCTTCAGGCTTTATGCTATAAAAACGAAATTGAAAAAGCCCTGCGCACGCCCGGATACGATGGTTTTCAGCTATTAGGACTACAGGATTTTCCCGGCCAGGGGACCGCTTTAGTAGGCGTTTTAAATGCATTTTGGCAAGAAAAAGGATATATCTCTGCTAAAGAATTTAATCGCTTTTGCAACAGCACTGTTCCGCTTACGCGCTTACCCAAATTCGTGTTCAGCAATAATGAGATTTTAACAGCAGATGTGGAGCTTTTCCATTCAGGAAAGTCAGATTTGCAAAACGCGGTTATCAGCTGGACAATCAAAGATGCTGAAGGCAAAATGTACAGCAGTGGTAAGTTTCCGCCTCAAACTATTGCATTTGGAAATGGTATCCCGGTAGGAAAAATACAGTTTCCGCTTTCTTCAATTACGGAGGCTAGTAAGCTAAATCTGGAAGTTTCGGTAGAAAATACTTCATTTGTTAACGATTGGGATGTTTGGGTTTATCCTGTTAAAGAAGAATTTGTAAATCCTGCAATTTACTATACCAACCAGTTAAACGAAAAGGCCAAGGAAGTTTTGGATAAAGGTGGAAAAGTATTTCTAAATGCATCCGGAAAAGTGATAAAAGGCAAAGAAGTAGCCATGCATTTCCTTCCTGTTTTCTGGAATACTTCCTGGTTTAAAATGCGCCCGCCACATGTAACCGGAATGCTTGTTCAATCGAAGAGTCCGGCCTTTGCGAACTTCCCGACTGATTATTACAGCGATCTGCAATGGTGGGAAATTGCCAACCGTTCTCAGGTTATGATCCTGGAAGATTTTCCAGTCGGTTTTAAGCCTTTAGTGCAGCCCATTGATACCTGGTTCTTAAACCGCCGCCTGGCATTGGTTTATGAGGCGAAGGTTGGAAACGGAAAACTCATCGTTTCGAGTGCGGATTTACGTCCCGATCTGGAAAGTAAACCAGCTGCAAAACAATTATTCAGCAGTCTTCAAAATTACATGCTTTCAGATAAGTTCAACCCCAGGGATCAGGTAAGCTTTGATGTGATTAACGATGTGTTTGTTAATCCTTCAAGAGAGTCGTTTGACACGTTTACAAAAGATAGTCCGGATGAATTAAAACCAAATTCAAACCAAAATAAACCTAAAGTCAATGATTAAAGATCCGGGAAGCTATAATAATAGCTACATAATTGGTATATCCTTTATATCCGCACTGGGCGGATATTTATTTGGATTTGATTTCGCTGTAATATCGGGTGCTTTACCCTTTTTACGAACAGAGTTTTTATTAGATGCCTGGTGGGAGGGCTTTTTAACCGGCTCATTGGCTTTAGGCTGTATTGTGGGTTGCCTGTTTGCAGGGAAGTTTGCTGATAGGTACGGCCGTAAACCAGGATTGATGATGGCAGCAGCAATTTTTGCAGTTTCTTCATTAGGAATGGCTTCATCCACAACCTTAAGCATTTTCGTTATGATGCGTTTTGCTGCGGGAATTGGAGTAGGAATGGCCTCTATGTTAAGTCCGATGTATATTGCAGAAGTCTCTCCGGCTTCAATACGCGGAAGAAATGTAGCCATTAACCAGTTAACCATTGTAATCGGAATATTGGTTACTAACCTTGTGAATTATACTTTGTCTGACAATGGACCAGATGCCTGGAGATGGATGTTTGGGTTAGGAACGGTGCCTGCTATTTTATTTTTAATTGGGGTAATATTTTTACCCGAAAGCCCCCGCTGGTTAGTTAAAGCGGGAGATCCTGCAAAAGCTGAAAGGGTATTGAATAAAATAGGGTCCAAAGCCTATGTTGATTCTACTCTGGGTGATATTGAAAGATCACTGCAGGGCGCTAAAAAGCAGTCTTACGCTGCGGTGTTTGAAAAAGCTGTAAGGCCGGCAGTTGTAATCGGTATAACCCTCGCCGTATTTCAGCAATTATGTGGAATTAATGTGGTATTTAATTATACTTCTACAATTTTTGAATCGGTAGGTGCAGATCTCGACCGCCAGTTATTCGAAACCGTTTCTATTGGCATTGTTAACATGGTATTTACTTTAGTGGCTATGTGGCAGGTAGATAAACTGGGGCGCAGGCCTTTAATGTTAATTGGTTCACTCGGCTTATCCATAGTTTATATTGTATTGGCCTATCTTTTACAAAGTCATGCCTCAGCAGGTTATGTGTCGGTTTTTGTGCTGCTGGCGATAGGTATGTATGCAACATCCCTTGCGCCGGTTACCTGGGTGTTAATTTCAGAAATTTTTCCAAACAACATCAGAGGAGTGGCTTCATCAGTAGCCATCGTTTCATTATGGGGGGCATATTTTATCCTGGTGTTCACCTTTCCTATCCTCGCTGAAAAGTTAGGGGCTTATGGGCCATTTTACATGTATGCGCTAATCTGCTTTTTAGGCTTTCTCTTTATAAAAAAGCGCGTGAAAGAAACCAAGGGGCAGACTCTGGAAGAATTGGAACTAAATCTTGTAAGTCATTAACGATACCATGAACACTATAGTAAAAGCTTGGCGCGAAAGTGTGATCATTCCCACATATGGTATTGGTGAACCTGATAAAAATCCAATGTTTTTTGAGAAAAGGGTGTACCAGGGAAGCAGCGGTGTAGTATATCCAAACCCTGTTGTTGAGAAAATTTATGATGAAAAGGAAGATGTAGAATATATAGGATTGTTTTTGGAGAACAGATATCTGAAGATAATGATATTACCCGAGCTTGGCGGACGGGTGCAAATGGCTTATGATAAAATTAAGCAGCGGCACTTTATCTATTATAATCAGGTTATCAAACCTGCATTGGTAGGTTTAACTGGTCCGTGGATCTCTGGCGGTATCGAATTTAACTGGCCGCAGCATCATCGCCCAAGCACATTCGAACCAGTGGATTTTACTATCTCCGAAAATGACGATGGCAGTAAAACGGTTTGGGTAAATGAGGTAGAGAAAATGTTTCGTACCAAGGGAATGGCCGGCTTTACTTTATATCCTGATAAAGCATATCTGGAAATAAGGGCTCAGCTGTATAATCGTACCAATCTTCCTCAAACGTTTTTATGGTGGGCAAATCCAGCGGTTAAAGTAAATGATTATTATCAGTCGGTTTTCCCGCCTGATGTAAATGCTGTATATGATCACGGAAAAAGAGATGTATCATCCTTTCCAATTGCTACGGAAACGTATTACAAGGTAGATTATTCGCCCGGTACTGATATTTCATGGTACAAAAATATTCCTGTTCCAACTTCCTATATGGCTATAAATTCTGAATATGATTTTATGGGCGGATACGAGCATGATTCCCGTGCAGGGGTATTGCATGTAGCCAATCACCATGTATCGCCGGGGAAGAAACAATGGACTTGGGGGCATAGTGATTTTGGACAGGCATGGGATAGGAATTTAACCGACGAAGATGGCCCGTATATTGAATTAATGACGGGAATGTTTACCGATAATCAGCCTGATTTTAGCTGGTTAATGCCTTATGAAGAAAAATCATTTACCCAGTATTTTCTTCCTTATCATGAACTTGGATTAGTAAAAAATGCTACCAAAGATATTCTGGTAAATATTGAAAAGCTGAAGGATATAGTTGTTTTAAAAATTCACGTTACCTCAGCGCAAAGCGGCAATAAAGTAAAAGTGTTTCTTTCTAATAAATTGGTTTTTGAAGAAGTTGCAAACATGAGTCCGGAAAATGTTTTTCATCGGGAGGTTCAGTTTACGGATAGTTGGAATGAAGAAGAAATCCTCGTAATAGTTTCGTCGTCAACGGACCAGGAGATAATCCGGTATGAACCGGCAAAAAACAGGAAAAATGACATGCCTGATGCCGCCAGCCCGGCAATGGCGCCAGAGGATGCAGAAAACAATGAGCAACTATTTTTAACCGGTCAGCATTTGGAGCAATACCGTCATGCTACATTCAGTCCGGTGCCGTATTATGAAGAAGCTTTAAAACGTGATGCGAGAGATGTTAGAAATAATAACGCACTGGGTGTATGGTATTTAAGAAGGGGTCAGTTTAATAAGTCCGAAGCTTACTTCCGTAAAGCAATTGACACATTAACCCAGCGCAATCCTAATCCTTATGATAGTGAGCCTTATTATAATTTAGGCTTATCTCTAAAATATCTGGGTGAAACTGATGAAGCCTATACTGCTTTTTACAAAGCTGCGTGGAGCAGTGGCTGGCAGGATTGCAGTTACTTTTCGCTCGCACAAATTGATATTGCCAAAGGCGATTTTGAAGAGGCATTGGAGCATGTAAACTATTCTTTAGATAGAAATGCGCGAAACAGTAAGGCCTATGTTTTAAAATCTGCCATTTTTAGAAAGCTCGGGCGCTTTGAAGAATCAATTATAGCCTGTATCGAGGCGCTGGAACGTGATCCATTTAATTTAGGCACTTTATTTGAAAAGATGTATTCTTATAAAGCATTGGGGCGTGATGATACTTCATATAACATGCTACAGGAATTCTTAGAGTTATCACGATCTTATTCAAATAATTTACTTGAGTATGCTCTTGACTACTCGTCGGCTGGACTATTTAATGAAGCTATCGATCTGCTTTCGCATAGCTATATAAATGGTTATTCACCCATGGTGGATTATCACATTGGATATTTTCATCAGCTTCTGGGTAATACTGACTTAGCTCTAACTCATTTCAAAAAAGCGTCCGCTGCAGACTCTTATTTATGTTTCCCTAACCGGCTGGAAGATATATTTGCCCTGCAGGCTGCAATGGAATCCAATCCGGAAGATGCCATGGCACCTTATTATCTTGGTAATTTGTGGTACGATAAAAGGCAATACAATGAGGCCATTGCAAGCTGGGAACGTTCAGCACAAAAAGCAACTCACTTTCCAACCGTATTCAGAAATCTTGGAATAGCTTATTACAACAAGCAAAGCGATCATCAAAAGGCTCTAAAATATTTTGAGAAGGCTTTTTACCTTGATACTACGGATGCCAGAGTGTTAATGGAACTTGACCAGTTATATAAACGGCTAAATAAATTACCAGAAGAGCGGTTAGCTTTTTTAGAAGAACATCTAACAACAGTAGAACAACGAGACGACCTGTACCTTGAGCGTTTGAGTTTGTATAACTTTTTGGGTGAATACGAGAAAGCTTTTAACCTCATTATGGCTAGAAAGTTTCATCCATGGGAGGGAGGAGAAGGTAAAGTTTCTGATCAATACGTTTACAGCCTGGTTGAAATGGCTAAAAAAAATGTCTATGCCGGGGATTATCAAAATGCTATACTCCTGCTTACTGAGGCTCAAAAATATCCGACCAATCTCGGAGAAGGAAAACTCTATGGGACATTAGAGAACGATGTGTTTTATTGGTTGGGATGCGCCAGTGAAGGAGCCAATGGACCTGAAAAAGCGATTGAGTATTTTAAAAAGGCAACTATAGGTATGTCTGAACCGGGCGTAGCTTTGTTTTATAACGATCAGCAACCGGATAAAATGTTTTACCAGGGCTTGGCCTGGCAAAAATTAGGCGAGCGGCGCCGGGCAGATGAGATTTTCCGTAAATTAAAAGAATATGGTGAAACTCATTTGAATCAAAAACAGCAAATAGATTATTTCGCTGTATCACTACCCGATCTCTTAATCTTCGAGGATGATTTACAGTTAAAAAATAATTCTCATTGCTATTACCTGATCGGTTTAGGATGCCTTGGTTTACAATTATATTCAGAGAGCGAAGATGCTTTAAATTCGGCACTCCAGATCAACAACAGTTTAAAGGGCGCACAAACTGCTTTGAAACTTGCTAATCATATAAAGAATACGACGGATACTATTTAAATAATCACGGGCGCTTGTGTTTTACCTTTAATTTAAAGCTTAATTTATCATCACTTCGATATATGAAAAAAGGTTATTTGCTGTTCTTAGTTCTTGTTCCATTCCTTATTTTATGGAAGTTAGACGAGCTCAATGTCTATACAATCGATATTTCGAAGGCTGGTTCTCCAATAATTTCAGGCCATCTAAAATTAGGATCGAATAAAAGCCCTTCGGGGGAAACTCTCGATGCCAATAGCCTTTATTTTATCAAAAACGGGAAACCATGGTATCCGGTAATGGGCGAAATTCATTTCTCTCGCTATCCCAGAGCGCAATGGGAAGAATCTATTTTGAAAATGAAAGCAGCAGGCATTGATGTTATCGCATCCTATGTTTTCTGGATTTATCATGAAGAGGAGGAAGGAAAATTCGATTGGTCTGGCGATAATGATCTTCGAGCTTTTGCCGAACTCTGTAAAAAGCACAATGTTTATTTCTTCGCACGCATTGGTCCCTGGTGCCATGGCGAGGTTAGAAATGGAGGCTTGCCCGATTGGCTGTTAAAGCGGGGTAATGTCCGAAAGAATGATCCGGCATATTTAACCTCGGTAGAAAAGTTCTACGGCCAAATTGCTCATCAGCTAAAGGGGCTATGTTTTAAAGATGGTGGCCCCGTTATAGGCACCCAGATTGAAAACGAATACCGGTTCAATAATCCGGCAGGTTTAGAACATATGCTCACGTTGAAAAAGCTTGCCCTAAAGGCCGGTATAGATGTTCCTTTTTACAGCGCCACCGGTTGGCCCGGTTCTAATCAAAAGCAGGATGAATTAATTCCTGTTTGGGGAGCTTATCCGGAAGCTCCATGGGATAAAAAAACTACCAAATTAGCACTCTCTGAAAATTACATGTTCGGTGCGCTCAGAAACGATCCTGCAATAGGCAGCGATCTTTTAGGTCAGCATGAGCTGCAAGCAGATTATAAGGGCTATCGCTATCCATATGCAACCGCCGAAATGGGTGGCGGCAATCAGATTACTTATCATCGCAGGCCAATAATTGAAGCTAATGACGTGAACGCTTTAACCTATGTTAAAGTTGGTTCAGGAGCAAATTTAATGGGCTATTATATGTTTCATGGAGGTTCAAACCCTATCGGGAAATTGTCGACACTTCAGGAATCAAAAGCAACTAAATATCCCAATGATTATCCCATCATAAGTTACGATTTTCTGGCTCCGATAGGCGAGTGGGGACAGTTACGTCCATCCTACAGAGGATTTAAACTAGTTCACACTTTTTTGAATGAGTTTGGAGACAGACTGGTTCAGTACAGCACCTCCTTTCCAGATCGCAGACCCGAAAATACATCAGACAATACAACCTTACGCATGTCTGTTCGCTCCAAAGAAAATAGTGGATTTGTATTTGTCAGCAATTTTCAGCGCCAGCTGCAGATGAAGGATATCGCTCAGGTGCAATTTCACCTAAAGCTGAAAGACAGCGTACTCAAATTTCCTCAAACCCCAATTCAGGTAAGAAGTAATCTGCAATTGATTTTTCCATTTAATATGGATTTGGATGGCTTGAACTTAAATTATTCCACAGCACAGCCTATATGTCTTTTAGAAGGTGCAGAGCCTTTATATGTGTTTTTCGCGTCGGAGGGAATACTGCCGGAATTTTCATTTGATAAAGCCGATATCCAAACCGCAGAATTGCATGATGCTTCACTTATCAGAAAGGATAAAGCATATACTGTTAAAGTCAGCAAACCCGGCACAAACTGCACGATGAAACTTATTCTTAAAACCGGGAAAGTTTTGAAAATACTTACGCTAACAAACCAGCAGGCATTAAATGCCTGGAAAGGCATTGCTTTCGGTGCTCAACATCTGTTTATATCAAATAATGATCTGATTTTTTTCAACGACAAAATTCGTTTTCAAAGCATCGGGAATCCCGAGATCGAGTTTGCTGTGTATCCGGCTTTGCCGAAATCGCGGTTTAGCGCGGGTAAGATCAAAACATCAGCCGAAGGCATTTTTTCAGTGTATCATTTAAAGCTTCCAGTCAAAAATATTAAAGCAGAGGTAAAAGAAATTACAGATATAAAGCCTTTTCTGAATAAAGGACGGGCATTGCCTATTGATGATCGCAATCCTGCCCTGAATATTGCTTCCAGCCCGGGTCCGCAGTATCAAACCAATTTAAAGCCGGTTGAGGGCGCAAAGTATTATGAAGTAAAGCTGCCTTCGTCTACCCTGAATGGTTTGAGCGATGCTTTCATAAAGTTAGATTATACAGGTGATACCGGCGCAGCTTATCTTAACGGAAAACTGATTGCGGATGACTTCTATTCCGGACTTCCGATGACTATTGGTCTAAAAAGATTCGGTAATGCTCTCCGCGGGAAAAAGCTCCTGTTCCAGATTGTTCCACTTATCGACGAACGGAAAATTTATTTTGAAGAGGGAGTTCGCGAGCCATTGAAGGGCAAACAAGCAGGCGGATTAAAATCAGTAAATATTATTCCACAATATGAAGTATTCTTGTATCAGTAAAATTCTGATATTCATTCATGCGCTTTAATGCAAATCATCTCATAGATTTCGCAGCTTCGGTTTTAACTCTGGCCGGACTCGAAGAAAGTAAATCCAAAATTGTTGCAGAGATTTTGGTCGAAGCAGACCTCATGGGGCATACTACTCATGGCCTTCAGTTTTTATCATCTTATGTTAAAGAGCTAGAAGACGGAAACATGCTTAAAAAAGGGAAGCCTGAAATTTTAAATGATTCAGGGGCTGCGATTACTTGGAATGGAAACTATTTGCCTGGGCCGTGGCTTGTTTACAAAGCAATCGATCTGGCTCTAGATCGGATTGCCGAGCATCCTGTTGTAACTGTAGTTATCCAAAAAAGTCATCACATAGCCTGTTTGGCCGCTTACCTGGAACGAGTGGCGGCTAAAGGTTTCATGATTTTGCTTTCTTGTTCCGATCCGCGAAACCGGACGGTCGCGCCTTTCGGCGGAACTACAGGTGTGTATAGTCCGAACCCTCTTGCCGCAGGAATTCCCGCAAAGGGGCAGCCTATTATTATGGATGTGAGTATGTCGACCACTGCTAATGCTTACGTAAAGCGCGCTTACGATGAAGATAAAAAGTTACCGCATCCATGGTTGCTGGAAAAGAACGGGAATGTAACGGATGATCCGGCGAGATTTTTTGATGAACATCCGGCAACGATACTTCCTCTCGGAGGACTCGATTCAGGTCACAAGGGTTTTGCTCTGGGAATCTTAATTGAAGCGCTCACCAACGCATTGGGAGGATTTGGCCGGGCAGAAAAGCCCGACAGATGGACTGCTTCCGTATTTATTCAACTAATTAACCCGGGGGCTTTTGGTGGTTCAGAAGTATTTAAATCAGAAACAGACTTTTTAAGTAGTGAATGCAGGCGATCCGGAGATCAGGTACGCCTACCCGGACAAAGAGCCTTATTCTTAAAGAAAGAGCAATTGAAGAATGGCCTCAGTCTTTACCCAGGCGTGCTTAAGGCGCTTCAGGAACTTTCACTGAAATGGGATGTAAAACTTCAGTGTCTTTGATGCTTAAATTTTTTTGAAACACAATTTACTTATATTTATCCCCCTTAAACCACAATAGCATTGATGAAAAAGCTTTTATTTCTAACCTTTTTTCTGTGTGCAGCCCTATCGCTTTCTGCGCAGAAAAAGTCTCCTTACTTGTTTTCGTATTTTAAAGGCAATGGTGAAGATGGCCTGCACCTGGCTTACAGCGAAGATGGGTTTAACTGGAAATCCCTCAAAGGAGACAGTTCCTTTTTGAAACCAGTTCTTAGTAAAGATAAACTGATGCGCGATCCTTGCATAATTAAAGGTAAGAACGGCATATTTCATATGGTATGGACCGTAAGCTGGACAGCCAAAGGCATTGGTTATGCAAGTTCCAAAGACCTGATAAACTGGTCGGAACAAAAATATATCCCGGTAATGGAGCATGAAGAAGGTGCGAGAAATTCATGGGCGCCAGAAATTACCTACGATAAGAAGAATAAACAGTATATGATTTACTGGGCAACAACAATTACGGGCCGCTTTCCCGAGACCCAGATAGCTGCGGATGCAGGATATAATCATCGCATTTATTATGTAACAACCAAAGACTTTAAAACATTCAGCGACACAAAGCTTCTTTATGATCCGGGTTTCAATTCTATCGATGCCACAATTGTGAGAGATGGTAAAAGATGGCTTATGTTTTTTAAAGATGAAACCAAAGAACCAGCTCAGAAGAATTTAAAAATAGCTTTCGCTGATAATCTTACTGGGCCTTATTCTAAAGCAAGTGATCCGATCACTGATAAAGTATGGGCCGAAGGTCCGACCACGCTTAAAATCGGCAAAAACTGGGTTGTGTATTATGATAAGTATACTTCACACAAATACGGTGCAATAATGTCATCGGATTTACACAATTGGACAGATATTTCCGATAAAATAAGTCTTCCTACGGGAATTCGGCATGGTTCTATCTTGCAAGTTTCAAAAAAAGTGCTGTCAAAGCTGCGTTAACTGGTTCATTTTCAATGATTTTTCTCCTCAAAAAAAAATATAAAAGTTTAAATAAATATTTATACTTTGAGCACCGTAATTATTAAGTGTTTATCTTACACTAAGTAAAAAGAACATTTAATGCCGGGTAGCAATGAGTTTAACATAAAATGAAATAGAACCAACCAATATGAATACACTTGACACTAAAGATTACATTGTATTTTTTATTTATTTCCTTATAGTAGCAGGCTACGGCTTGTATATCTATAATAAGAAAAAATCTGAAAGCAGTGGCTCTAAAGATTATTTTCTTGCCGAAGGCTCTTTAACCTGGTGGGCAATCGGAGCATCGTTAATAGCTTCCAACATTTCTGCCGAGCAGTTTATCGGTATGAGTGGTTCGGGTTTTAAAATGGGTTTGGCAATTGCAACCTACGAACTTATGGCCGCGATTACATTGGTAATTGTAGCGGTTTTCTTTATACCGGTATATCTTAAAAATAAGATATTTACCATGCCTCAGTTCCTGCATCAGCGTTATAATGGAACGGTTGCCATGATTATGGCGGTATTCTGGCTTTTATTATATGTAGTCGTTAACTTAACGTCTATTCTCTACCTGGGCGCCCTGGCAATCAACAGTATATCTGGCCTTAACCTAACCGCATGTATGTATGCTCTGGCAATTTTTGCTATCATTATTACTTTGGGAGGAATGAAGGTTATTGGTTATACCGATGTTATCCAGGTATTCTTCTTAATTCTTGGCGGTTTAGCAACAACATACCTTGCTTTAAACCTGGTTGCCGAGCATTATGGCGAAATTGGAGTTCTTAACGGATACAATTTAATGGCGACGAAGGCCAGCGATCACTTTGATATGATTTTTGATCGCAGTAATCCTAATTTCATCGATCTTCCGGGATTAACCTTATTGGTTGGTGGTATGTGGATTGTAAACCTTAACTATTGGGGCTGTAACCAATATATCACTCAACGGGCATTAGGTGCAGATTTAAAAACTGCACGTGGCGGTATCTTATTCGCAGCATTCCTTAAATTATTAATGCCTGTTATTGTAGTATTACCCGGAATCGCGGCATACGTATTATATAGAGAAGGCGCAGGAAGTTTCCAAACCGACATGATGCATGATGGCGAGCTGACTCCTGATAGAGCTTATCCTGTATTACTTAATCTTCTTCCTACAGGATTGAAAGGTTTATCTTTTGCGGCTTTAACCGCAGCAGTTGTTGCTTCTTTAGCTGGTAAGGCTAACAGTATCGCTACTATCTTTACTCTTGATGTTTACAAAAAATTATTTAATGTGAACGCAAGCGAGAAAAACCTTGTAATCACAGGAAAAGTAACTGTTATAGTTTCGATGATTCTGGGTGTTATCATTGCTCCGCATTTAGGTATTGATAAAAAAGGTGGATTCCAGTACATTCAGGAATATACAGGTTTCGTATCCCCGGGTATTTTCGCCATGTTTATTTTAGGTTTCTTCTGGAAAAGAACAACTTCAAATGCCGCTTTATTTGCAACTGTTGGAGGTTTCTTAATGTCTTTGCTGCTTAAATTCCTTCCGGGAATGGTAGATCTTTCGTTCCTTGCACCTATGGGCTTTGCCGTAGATGTAAATGGCGTTTTTGAAATTCCTTTCCTTGATCGTATGGGATTTGTGTTCGTATTTTGTATCATAGGTATGTACATCATCAGTATGATTGAAAACAGTAAAGGTCTTCGTCCAACCGGATTAGAAGTTGATACAAAAATGTTTAAAACTACTACGGGCTTTGCAGTAGGCTCACTAATCATTGTTGGATTACTTGTAGCTATCTACGGTATATACTGGTAGAACGAGATATTATTAAAGTAGAAAAACCTTCTCCATTTCTGGGGAAGGTTTTTTTATTTACGATAAATTCAGTTTTCTATGCAATCGGAAATTGCTTCATATTGTGAATACAAGATCGCGTCGCGCTAGTATTTTCTTTGTTGTAAAGGGTTGGGGAATTTAGATGGACTCGAATAAAAATGATTGTAGACAATTAATAGTATTACTGCGATAACTAAAATGATTATCACGAAATTTTTTTGTTTATCGGTCATTGAAGCTTATCGGGTTTGAAAAACCTTTAGGGCGCAAATTTAAAGGTAAAATTGTTAAGTTGTTACTTTTCCCGAAACTTATTGTAACGCCTCGGATAAACACTCTGATCAATAAAGGACACGATTGGCTAAAGGTATTTAAGATAAGATGATGGACTTTTTATCGAGGCATCAGTGGACGTTTATTTCGTTCTTAAACGGATATAAATAAAGCAAAACAAATTGATAAAATATGAATTATATATAGTTGGATTTCTGAAAAATAGACTCACAGGTTTTTTCAAACCCAATTAACAGTTCCTCATTTTAATAGCTTCTTTATGGTTTTCAATGAAAGTTCGCAGGTGTCTTATACCCAGTATCTAGAAGGTGGGGGCGAAATGGGAGCGCTTACCCGATCTTTCGACTGGTCTAAAACAATTCTCGGTCCGCCTGAAACATGGTCGCAAAGTCTCTTAACCACATTGAGTATCATTTTGAATTCAAAGTTCCCAATGTTTTTATGGTGGGGCCCCAATCTTATTCAATTTTATAATGATGCTTATAGACCAAGTTTTGGACAATTTGGTAAGCATCCCGATGCATTAGGTCAGCGGGGAGAAGAATGCTGGCCTGAGATATGGCCAATAATTAAACCCTTAATCGACCAGGTGATGGCCGGGGGCGAATCTACCTGGAGTGAAGATCAATTGATCCCAATTTACCGAAACCATAAGCTGGAAGATGTTTACTGGACTTTCGGCTACAGTAAAGTGATCGATGAGTCGGGGAAGCCAGCAGGTGTGTTGGTGATTTGCAATGAGACCACTGAAAAAGTAAATTCTTATAATCAGTTAGAAAGCGCCAAGGATGAATTAGCGTTTATTATTGACGCTGCCGATTTGGGTACATGGGATCTGGATCCTATAACCTATAAGCTTATAGGGAATGATCGTATGAAGTCGTGGATTGGAATGCCTCCTGATGAGGAAATTGATTTAGAGAAACTACTTCAGTTCATAAAGGAAGAAGATCGGCGAAGGGTAAGTGAAGCAATTCAGAAAGCCTTAAGCGAAGGTTCTGACGGGACCCTTAATATAATTTACAGTATTGTAGATCCTCTTAACCAGATTGAAAGGATTGTAAAGGCTAAAGGGAAAGCAATGTTCGATTTTACGGGCAAGCCAAAACGATTTAGCGGCATTTTACAGGATGTAACGGAAGAGTTTCAGGTGCAGCGGAGAAAGGATGAATTTATAAGTATAGCAAGTCATGAGTTGAAAACCCCCTTAACCTCACTTTATGCTTCTTTACAATTGATGGAAAGATATATCAAGGCTGGAACTAATTCGGACATGCTAGGTCTATTGGCTGGTAAGGCTACCAAGAATCTTAATAAATTACTTCATCTCATGGATGATTTAATGAATGTTACCAAGATACAAGAAGGCCAATTGGCGTTAAATAAAACTTGGTTTAATCCCAGCGAACTGATAAATAATTGCTGCGAATACATACGGCTGGACGGTTTTTATGAATTGGTATTGTCTGGCGACAAGGATGTGATGATATTTGCCGACAGCAGGCAAATTGAACAGGTTATTGCCAATCTGGTGAATAATGCAGTTAAATATGCACCTCAGTCCAGACGTATCGAACTGAATATTGAGAAGCTCGAACACGAGGTGAAAATTTCAGTTCGCGACTTTGGAATAGGCATTGATAAGGAAAAGATTCCTCATCTTTTTGAACGGTACTACCGTGTTGATTCGTCGGGTTTGCAGATTTCGGGTTTCGGTTTGGGTTTATACATCTGCTCCGAAATAATTTCCAGGCATGGAGGAAAAATTGGTGTCGAGAGCGAATTAAATCAGGGAAGTAAGTTTTGGTTTACAATACCAAAGAATGATTAAACATACCCTTGCCCAGGACAAAGGTGGTACAATGTCTTAAAAGTCGCCAACTCTGAAATGAGGAATATTGTTACCGTTACACAAGTCTTAATCTATCAATTTCAAAATATAGCTATACGAATACTTTTTTTCAAGCAACCTGTATGGGTCATGTGGTAGTTTTCCCCAGCTGTTATCACCGCCCACTCCCCGCTGTTTTAAATCTATATTCAGATACACTTCATTGCGCACTTTAACATCAGTAGGATGCTGCTGCTTTTTAGTGAATCCCGGATCGAAATCTTCTGAAAGGTTATTTAGTGCGCTGAAGCCTATTGGCTGCATGCCGGTAACCTCAATACCTTTTCCTTGCGCATTTGTCAATTTAATCCAGCGGACGTCCGTTTTATAGCCATTTTCTTGCGGACGGATATAAGGAACTAACTGATTTTTCACCAAGTCCTGGTAAATACCTATGAATGAAGATGTATTTCTGTCGCTGTAATTCTCCCAAGGTCCTCTTCCGTAAAAAGATAAGTTATCAAATTCTTTTTGTAATTCCATGCGCATTCCGAACCGCGGAAGTTCGGGCAGGTTCCGGTCAGACATATCAATTGAAGCCGTCACCTGAATTGAGCCATCATTTTTTATAAGGTAATCGACCGTATAAGGAACGGCGATAGCCGCAAGTTCATACTCAACTTTTATTGGCAGACCACTTGCATTTTGTTCGCCAACGGTTACATTTTTTATGATGCGATCGATATGCGCAGCACGCCAAACACTGGACTTTACCTGCATTTGGTTTCCGAAGTCATTATCGGTGGGCGCTCGCCAAAAATAGGGTTCAGGGAATTGCCGTATAGCTTGAGTGCCTTTAGAGGACAAGGTATTAAACTTTGCCAGTTTGGTATCAAACACTCCCTCAATTTCACCCGCTTTAAACCTTATGAGATCAGCTTCTTTTGACACTTTCAGACCACCGGTTGTGGCTGTTTTTGAGGCGAAATAGTCTCCTGATAGCTTAAACTGTTCACGGGCAATCTCATGGCCGACCGGAAGCAGTTCTGCGGGCTTTTTGGTGTAGGCAAAGACATTTAAATAATATTCGCCCTCCCTCTTAATTGCCGGAATTTTTATTTGCACATCTTTTCGCTGATGAGGAGCGAGATTAACATTAAAGGGTGCTTCCTTGACTTTTTCGCCATTGCGATATAGCTCCCATTTAAAACTATAGTTCGAAAGGTCTGTAAAATCAAACAGGTTATGAATAGTAATCATCCCCCTTGCTAAATCCCTTTGTTTGAATAGAACATTTTGATACACCTTTTTTACTTCGTAAAGGCCCGGGTGAGGAGTGCGGTCTGCGGAAACAAGCCCATTCGCGCAAAAGTTTTCATCGTTCTGAAGATGATATCCTCCCAGATCCCCGCCATAGGCCCAGTAGGTCCGCCCATCAGGAGTAGATGTTTTCATCCCCTGATCAACCCAATCCCAAATGAAGCCACCCTGCATATGCTTGCTGCTCATAATAATATCCCAGTACTCCTGGAAGTTTCCGCTGCTGTTGCCCATTGCATGTGCATATTCGCACATAATAAAGGGGCGTTCTTTTTTTGCAGCAGCATAGTCTTCCATATATTTGATATCAGGATACATGGGGGCGACAATGTCAGTATTCCGGTTTTCTTTGGCTTGCTCAAACATAATAAACCGGGTGTTGTCCCGGCTTTTTATCCATTTATAGGCTTCATAAAACACAGGTCCGTTAGCGCACTCATTTCCCATGGACCAGATTACTACCGAAGGATGATTTTTATCTCTTTCCAAAAGCCTATTGATGCGATCCATGTGGGCAGGAGCCCATTCGGGGAGATAGGCAACATGGTGAATTCTGTCTAAGCCCTCTTTTTCTACTCCCATGCCATGGCTTTCTATATTTGCTTCATCTACCAGATATAATCCATATTGGTCGCATAACTTGTACCATAAAGGATCGTTTGGATAATGGCTCGTTCGTACCGAATTAATATTAAACTGTTTCATCAGCTTAATATCTTTAATCATAGATTCGCGACTTACGACATGCCCTTCTACGTCATCATGCTCGTGCCGGTTGGTCCCTTTGAAAAGAATCGGCATTCCATTTATCATGAATTGAGCATTCTTAATTTCTATTTTTCGGAATCCAATCTTTGAGCCGGTGATGCAGAGCAGATTGCCGCTTTCATCCTTTGCGGTGATGATAAAATCATAAAGGCTAGGATGTTCAGCATTCCATTGGACCACTTTCGGTATCGTGCCGCTAAAGTTTACTGTGTTTATATCGGAAGAGATAGATACTTGTTTTTGCTGACTGAACACCGTTTTTCCCACAGCATTGATAACATCAACCGTTACAGATGCGGCTTTGCTTGCAGCACCCGAGAATCTTCTTAAATCGATATCTGCTGTAAGTATTCCATTCGTGTACTGATTATCAAGGTCGGCTTTGACGAAAAAGTCCCAGATGGTTAATTTTGGTAAGGAATAGAGAAACACATCTCTTTCAATGCCTGTAAGCCGCCAGAAATCCTGGTCTTCAAGATAACTGCCATCATGCCAGCGAAAAACCTGTACAGTAAGCAGGTTTTCTCCGGTTTTAAGGTTTTTGGTAATATTAAATTCTGCAGGTGATTTAGAAACTTTACTCATTCCCACCTTTTCGCCGTTTACATATACCTGGACATAACCAGTTATGGAACCAAAATGTAAGAGGACTTCGCGACCGGCCCATCCTTCGGGAACAGTAAAAGTTTTTCTGTATGTTCCCACGGGATTATTCTCCCCGATAAAGGGCGGATTTCTAGGATGCGGATAAGTGATATTGGTGTAGATCGGAATACCAAATCCTTTGCGTTCCCAGTTGGAGGGTACCGGAATGTCGGCCCAGTTTTTATCAGGAAAGTCTGTGCGGTAAAAATCTAGAATACGGTCAGCGTATTTAGCTGTGTAGACGAATTTCCATGTCCCGTTTAATGATTTGTGCCATCGGGACTTGTTATAATCATCAGCTTTAACATCAGCTGCATTATCAAATAGCATAAAGGAAGCGTGTGGCTTTTCTTTATTATATTCTATGATTTTAGGATTCTCCCATTCATTCTGCGTTTGTGCCGAACATAAGCCAGCTGACAGGAAAAGAAGTGATAGTAATTTTTTCATATGTGCTCAAAATGTCCTTATCTGGAACCTATTTATTTGATTTTGACGGGGGAAGTTGTGTTGTGCCCCATGAAGCGGAGGGCTTCGAATCCATCTCAATAAGCATCTCGGCTCCTTTTACTATATCCTGGTGTTCGATCCAGGATTTATGATAAGGCGCCCCATTTAAGGTTATCGATTTGATATATCTGTTTTTTTCTGAGAGGTTTTTTGTAGTTATTACGAAGTCTTTTCCATTTTCCTGGTGGATAACCGTCTTCTTAAAGTAGGGAGCGTTTATCAGGTAGTATGATTGTCCCGCGTTAGGATATAAGCCCATCATATGGAAAGCCAGCCACGATGACATTGCGCCGGAGTCGTCATTTCCAGGAATGCCGCTGTTCGAGCTGTTGAAGTTGGTATTGATAATTTTTTGGATTCTCTCGCTACTCAAATCGGGCCTCCCAATCCAATGATATAGGTTGGGGCTCAGAAAGGATGGTTCATTGCCCACATTATACAAATCTTTTTCGAACAATACGTCGAGCCGCTTTTTGAATGCTTCATTTCCTCCAGATTTTTTAACCAGCATAGCTACATCATGCGGAACGCTCAGAGAATACTCCCATGAGCTGGCTTCATAAAAGAATCCGCACCACCAGCATACGCAGGTCGGCCAGTCCTGAGCAAGCGGGCTATAAGGGATATAATTTATCCTTCCGTTATTCATGTCACATTGAATGCTGTCTACCCAGTTTCCCCGGGCATCTTTAGGCATAATGAATCCTCTGGCGCCGTTGTCGCTGATGTCTCTCCAGAGATTTTGCCAGTTGTCTGCCTGTTTAAAGAAGCGGTAGTATTCATTTTTTCTTCCCAGACCGTTTGCAACCGTGGCAAGACAATAATCGTTGTAAGCGTACTCCAGTGTGCGATTGCCTGATCGTACGAAGCTTGTGGAAACATATCCTAGTTTGTTGTAATCAGTGAGTCCGCCTCTGCCTTCTTTCTCTTCATTTCCTCCCGGTGGAACAGTTGCATCTTTTAACATCGCCTCGAGTCCAAGATGGTAATTTATTCCCTTCAAACCTTTCACATAGGCATCTGCAATAAGCACTTCAGCATTTGATCCGCCCTGCGTGCGACCATTGCTATTGCCGCTTCTTGCATCTGGCATATATCCGTCGCGTTTATAAATCTGCAACAATGCATTTACAATAGTTACCTCCCGGGATGGTGTAACCAAGGTAATTAACGGATTAGATGAACGGTATGTATCCCAAATAGCATAAAAATCATCATAATAAGGACCATTATTTTCCCAAAGAGGATTTTCGCCGGTACGGTCAACAGGCATTAACATGGTGTGATACAAGGCAGTGTAAAACATCTTTTTATACTCAGGGCTGGTACTTTTCTCAATTTCAACTCTTTTTAAGATATCCTCCCACTTGCTTTGTGTTTCTTTGAGTACCTGCTCAAAGATCCAATGCGGCACTTCAGTTTCGATGTTTTGCTTTGCTTTTAATGTGCTGATAAAGGATATTCCAACCTTCATCTCAAGTTTGTTTCCCTGAAGGTTTTCAAAAAATAGCATGGCACCAGTTTTCTTGCCATCATCAACCTGGGTTTTCTGCGATGAAAGCTGAGTACCTTTCCATGTATTAAAAGAAGTAAAAGGGCTGTTAAAAATGGCCGTAAAATACACCGTATAGGCTGAGCCGTTATTCCAGCCGCCTCTTATTTTAGTGTAGCCACGTATTTCATGATCGCTTATCATTTCTATTTCAGAGCCAACAAATTGCTGGGCTTCTCTTCCATCCGGAACAGGTGTTTCGCCTAAGAAATCCCCGCAGTCTATTTTTACGGCTTTTCTGGCATCGCTGTTAAATCCAAACTTATAATATGAAACTTTCGGAGAGGTCGTTATTTCTGTTTGTATGTTCCACTTTTTTAGCCGGACGCTGTAATAACCTAATAATGCTTTTTCGTTTTCTCTTAAAGATTCCTGCTGAATGGATTCAAAATCTCCGGCAAAGGGCATTACAGCAATATTTCCATATTTTGGGCCACCGCCCGTGCCGCTTACATGTATCTGACTGAAGCCATATACTGTTTTGCCCATATCTGGCGAGTAACCGCTATTGGAAGCTTTACTGCAATCTGGTCCGGGTTTTACCATCCCGTAAGGGCAGGAGGGGCCAATAAAAACATTGCCATCGCCTTCGGAACCGATAAGAGGATCTACATAGGTGTGGTACTGACTGAACGAGATTGCAGGAGTTAATAAAATCAGGAAGCTAAAATAGTATCTGATTAAATTTGACCTATTAATTTTTTTTAAAAGCATCGGTGTACTGTTACTTGTGAGCACTGCTTATCAGTGAGCGATATTTTTGATGTAATTGTATGGCCGTTTCAACAGGTTTTCCTGCAGTTAGAACTGGATAATCTTTCCGTTGATTAACCCATTTCCATTCCCACTCAGAAATTTCTTTATTGAATTTTTCCTGGTCTATTGATTGTCCGGTTTTTAATGATTGCGTTACCTCCGTAAAATACTTTTGCCATCTGGGTTTATAAAAATCACTTAATAAACCGCTCCATTGCCTGCATGCATATTCGTGTAAAGGATTATTTGCATCACCCCACAGAGTTATCAAATCCTTAGCGTTCATTTCATAGAGTGCTTTTTCTTCTGCAGTGGTGCCCCATTTCCTGGCATCAGCAACCCATGGGCCAAGTAGAAAATCTTTTCTTGTTGCAAGCAGCTTGTCCATATCGTCTATCAAAGCGATGAATTCTTTGCTGTGTTTATTAAATGCCTGCAAGTCTTTTGTTTGATAGTCTTCAACAAATTTTCGCTGAAGAGGTAAAGCATAATTGGCCAGTACTTGCCGGGTTAAATCTACCAGGTCATACTGATAACCATCGCTATGTTTACAGTCATTAGCCGCTTTGATCAGAGCATCCCATGCAGGCAGTAAATCTTTAGGATTATAGTTTAAAGTCGTTTTGGTCCATCGGGTTAGCGAGTCCATGGTTGGGCGGGCCTGAATAATGGATTCGGCGCCATCCCGTATGTATTTATCAGCAGGTACGCTGTAAACGGTCTTTCTTAAAATATCCCAGGCATCTAAGGCCTGGGGGTTATTGTTTCCATAGCGGTTCTTTACAAATTTTGGTAACCAGATTTCCAGATCGATTGTATCACGAGTCCAGGTATTTGCCATCATCAATTCATACAGAACAGGGTTTTGCTCTATTCCCTCCATAGTGAGGCCAATACCTGCCATTTTACCGCTTTTGGGGTCGTTCAATGCTTTTGAGGGATTTTTGGCTACCGCATCCATCCTCCCGAATAAATTGGTATTGCCACCAAAATTATGCAGCATGTTCCATATCCATGGCTTGCCATAAAATGCATCTGTTCGTTTCCATACTGGCTCAATTTCTGTCGCAAGATCAAGCAATATCATTTTGTCATTGGGCACAGCTTTGAGTAAGGCCTCAATTTGAGGTTGTTTCCAAAATTTGCGGTCGCTATAAAACAACCAGCCCTGCATGACCCATATGGCTGACGAATCTGCCTGATGCATGCCATCGTACACTCTGGCGCTTAACTTGCTTAAGAATTCGGGCTCATCTGATGGTGGTTCGTTTTCGTTGAATGTATCGGCCGAGTATAAATGATCGGTTCCAAGCAATTCTGTCTGTTTTTGCAAAAAGCGTTTCCCAATAGCAGCAAACATGGGATCTTCTGAATCCAGAATATATGTATCAGCAAAGCCGTTCGTCCAGTTTGTGGTTTTTAATTTTGCACCCGGATACTTCTTTTTAAACGCTGCCGGCACATGGCCTGTAAATGCCGGAAGAACTGGCTTCATTCCCAGAGAGCGTTCTCTTTCCAGAATTTTCTTTTGTAATTCGAAATGGCTCTTCATCCAGCTTAGTGGCAAGGGACCGCCCCAGCCATCAATATTGCCCATCCAAAACCACGAGAAATAAGAGGGACCAGTGAAGAAATCTTTAAGTTCCTCGTCGCTAAATCCCATTTCTTTATAAACTAAGTACCAGGTATATTCTTCGCCGGTAATTGCCAGCGGCATGTTGATGCCATGAAGCGCCATCCAGTCTATTTCTTTTTCCCAGCGAGGCCAGTCCCACCAGCTCATGCTGTAATTAAATGTGCAATAGTTTAAATAATAGCGGTATTCGTAAGGAGTAGCTTTATGAATTTTGCCGGAAACTTTGGGCAGTGTTTTAGGCATTTTTAAATTGCTGCCGTTCCAGGTTATCTGACTATGACAATATTCTGTGAGATAATAATAAAAAGCGGAGGCAAGAGAAACTCCATTACTCCCCCGCAGAACAATCTTATTATTCCGGCTTTCAATCTCAAATACATCTTTGCCATTTTCGGGCATGATGCTTTCAAGAATAAATGCGCTAGAGTGCTCAGGTAAAATCCTTTTTACCAGCTGCCTTGAAGCTTCAGGATTGATCTGTGCTTTTAGTGATATCGAGAAAAATACAGCAATTATTAAAACTAAACGTGCCCTTATCTTCATGTATGCTGAATTTAATTACCAAAAAACGGTGTATAATGCGGCCAGTATTCCCATAATTAGAACTGAACCGATGGCAAATCCTGTTGTGATTTTAAACATAGATGTATCGACTTCAATGGTATGCGGATCATTGTATTTTTGAGGTCTGCTCAAACTAACCAACATCATAACAAGCACGATAACCACAAAGTCGATCTCCATCCTGTTTAAAAACGGAAGATCCGGAAAAGCTCCGCTCGTCCATACCGGGAGAAATTTAAGAACCGTTGAAAGCGGGATGGTTAGCACTGCGCCGGTCATGGCCGCCGTTGCCGTAGTGCGCTTCCAATAAAAGCCAAGAAGGAAGATAGCAAGTACACCGGGTGATATAAAGCCTACATATTCCTGAATAAACTGGTAAGCCTGATCGAGCGTTCTTAACGAGGGAGTAACGATAGCCGCAATGGTCATTGAAATAACTACTGCCCATCTTCCGACGTGAACCATTTTTTTATCGCTGGCATCTTTATTAAAATACTTTTTATAGATGTCGAGCGAAAAGATGGTGGATATGCTGTTGGCTTTGCCCGCCAATGAAGCCACGATGGCAGCAGTAAGCGCCGCAAAGGCGATTCCCTTTAAACCGGCAGGCAACAAATTCATTAATGTTGGATAGGCATGATCTGGTTTAACAATTCCGGCATCAGACATTTCCGCCTGAAACAATCCTTTATGATGCAGCACATACATTACAATCCCCGGAAGTACTGCAATTACCGGTACCAACAATTTTAAAAAAGCGGCGAACAGAATTCCGCTGCGTGCGGTTTTCAGATCAGCACCTAATGCCCGCTGCACAATATATTGATTGCAACCCCAGTACGCTAAATTGTTAATCAGCATACCACCAAACAGCACAGACAAACCCGGCAATTCTTTATAGTATTTATCAGAGGAATGAAATATCATGTGGAAATGCTCAGGTGCTTGCTTTCGCAAAACTGACAGGCCCTGAAAAATGTCGTCGCCAAATCCATATTCTCTCGATAGTAAGGTAAGCGCCAGATAGGTTGTAACCAGGCCCCCTAAAATTAATACCACAACCTGAATCACGTCGGTATAACCAATAACCTTCATGCCACCCAGTGTAACAATCATTGCGAAAACACTCAACCCCACGATTGACCATTCAAAGCTGATTGTAGATATAGAGGATATAGCTAAAGCTCCGAGATAAATAATGGAGGTGAGATTAACGAATACATAAACAAGGAGCCAGAAAACGGCCATTATGGTACTCACTCTGTCATTGTACCTTCTGGATAAGAATTGAGGCATGGTAAAGATCTTATTCTTGAGATACACCGGAATAATGAAAATAGCCACAATGATCAAGGTAGCTGCCGCCATCCATTCATATGTGGCGATGGCCAGACCGAGAGCAAAACCAGACCCGGACATACCGATAAAATGCTCGGCAGAGATATTGGAGGCTATTAAGGATGCTCCGATTGCCCACCACGTAAGCGAACCTTCGGCCAGGAAAAAATCTTTTGAACTGAGGTTTTTTGATTTCTTTTTATGATAGATATAATACCCGTAAGAAGATACGGCAATGAAATAAACAAAAAAGACTATGTAGTCTGCGGTTTGTAATTGGTTCATTTTTGGGTTGTCGTTATTAAATTATAGTATCAAATTTTTAGAAACCATTTTCTTGAATATAAAAACTTTAAAAGTATAAGTTGAATGATTAATACTCCGGTCCATAATAGTACATGCTGCCATGCCCCATCTAATTGATTTATTATTCCACCAAATAGAAATTGAGAAGTAGATTCGAAGTTTATAAGACCATGTGCGGCCATATAGATCAAAATAGAATTGGTGCCGATCCAGACAAAAGGCATGCTCCATTTTTTATATCCGGCAACATCGATTATCCAATAAAATAAAGCGAATAATAAAACGCTCCAGCCTCCTGCGAATAATACAAAAGAGCTTGTCCACATATTTTTATTTATCGGGAACACAAGATTCCATAATACTCCGAGTGCTAACAAGCCAATTCCGGCTGCAAAAAGTGAAAGAGTTTTCTTCATAGGACTAAAGTCGCGTGAATCCCAATTTAAAAACGTGCCGGTGAAAATACCTAACAAGGCCGTACCAATAGCTGGTATGGTGGATAGCAATCCTTCGGGATCGTAGACCGTGCGATGCAATTTACCCGGTAGTAAGATCCGGTCGATATAAGCAGAGAGATTTCCTTCCGGAGTTAACACGCCGGCGCCAAATCCGGGTACGGGTACTAAGCTCATGATGGCCCAATAGCCTAATAGCAGCCCAGCGAACCACATTAATTGCGACTTTAATGAGCAGTTAAGAAATATAATGGCTACAAAAAAACAGGCTAGTGCAATACGGCCCAATACGCTGGCAAACCGTGTATCCTGGTAGTTATTAAAATTTAGTGCCCCGTTTATTATCATTCCCAAGAGGAGGAGTATAATAGTCCTTTTGGCCAAACCCGTATATAGATGCCTCTTTGACTCTTTCTTAATCGTGCCATTTTCGGTTAGATGGTTTCGGTAAGCCATTGGCATTGATACTCCTGCTATAAAAATAAACAGAGGAAAAATCATGTCGTAGAAAGTAAAGCCATTCCATGGAGTATGATGTAGTTGATTGCTGATACCTATAAATAGCTTTTCAATAAAAGATAAATTATCAGGACTTGCAATTGTCCAGTCGCTGAGATTGCGGCTAAGAGAATATTTATCTTTAATAGTGTTGGCAATGGAATGAAAAATTTGTTCTCCGCTTATTATCCAGAACATATCAAAACCGCGTAAGGCATCAAGAGATAAAAGTCTTGTGCTTTTATTTCCGGGTGCATCAGAAATAGCTTTACTAGGATTTGGGTCAGTTAAACTGGCGATCATATGTGCTTTGAGAATCAATCAGAACTATCACTTTTTTATAATGGTGGAGTATATAATTTCACCTCTGTCGTTAATGGTTTGCATCAGCAATTGGTCTGTATTAACGGAAAAAAGCATGAAACCATAATCTGAGGCAACCATTTTGCTGCCGGGAATCACCTTTACCGGAGTTTTTTCTGATGCGGCACCTGAAATAAAATGATGGGTCTTCCCTGCTGGTTTAATATACTGAAGGCTATGTTCATGTCCTGATAAATAAACATCAACATTATATTTATCAAACACCGGTTTCAAGGAATTACGGATGGCTTTTGTATCGTAGCCTTCAGTTCTGCTTCCGCCGGTAAACATCGGATGATGCCCTACCACAATTTTCCATTTTATATTAGGAGAGGAATCGCTGAGTGTTTTTTTAAGCCAGTTTTTTTGTTTGGTCGAATCCTGGCTGCGGACATTTGGTCCGTATTCTGCATTCTGATAAAATTCGGGTATTAAAGGATTGGTATCAATAAATGCGATTAACACCTGTCGGGTGGTGTCTCCATTTATCGGGAATTTTTTTGAATAATAACGAGCGGGCATTTGCCATCTGCGGCTGATTTTTGAATAGGCCACTTGCGCATCGGGATTAGATTTGTAATCATGGTTTCCCAAGACAAGGTACCAGTCCCATTGCAAAGAAAAATCAGTATAAATATCTTCGAAAGAATATTTAAACAGCGGATCGTATTCACTAATTACACCGCTTGGATAAAAGTTATCTCCGGTAGCGATTATAAACTGGGCTCTAACTTCGGTTGCAGTTTTTCCCATTTGCGCAGCAACTTGTTTTTGGTGGTCGGCACCATTGCGTCCCCAGTCGCCCATGGCGATAAAATTGAGTGCGAAAGGATTTTTTATAAGCAGGTTACCACGATAAGATTGTGTCGCCGAATCAGTTATAAGCACCTGTCCGCACACAGATACAGAAAGTATAACTAACCAACAACATATCAATCCTATAGAAATTCGTTTCATTCTTTGAAGATAAAAAATCCCGGGGATTATCAATCCCCGGGTACTAACAAATTAACCAAGGAACAAAAATTCTTAGTTAGGATATCCTGGATTTTGTGTGAGTTTTGGATTTGTGGCTATTGCGGTACCTGGTATCGGGAAAATTCGGCGATAGGTATCGGTATTAGTTTTATTTAATCCATAGCTGTTTTCAAATTTTCCAAATCTGATCATATCATTTCGGTGCCATGTTTCCCATGCGAACTCTCTGCATCGTTCGGCATAAATATCTTCTAAGCTAACAGAGGTTAAAGCAGCAGAACTTGTGCGATTTGCTCTTAGTAAGTTTACTAGGGACAAAGCCGTAGCACCTAAGGTCGGGGTGCCGCCTCTTTGTATCGCTTCCGCCTTCATTAAAATAATATCAGCATAACGGAAGAGTGGTACATCATTGTTTTGGTTCCTGTTTATCAGGTTTGTATAATCTGCGATAAACTTTATGTTTCTTGTACCGGTGTTCCATGCCTTTTCATCTTTTCCTAAATCGTAGGATGTTGCGCCAAGCCGCGAAGTGCCTAGAGGCGATAGAGCTAGATGATAAGTGAAAGCTGCGGCAGGGCTTGGGCCGGTATAAAATTGATCGTAACCCAGGTTGGTGGTTTTCACCATGATAGGACTTCCATCTGGCCAATATTGCAAGCCACTAAGCCATTGTTTGTTCCTTATATCATTGGGGTCATTAAAGTAAGCGAAATATTGGTCGGTAGTAGAACGCGGCCCGCTAGGTTTGTTATTTACGAGGCCACTGCCCGTATTTCCATTCATTATGGGATTGGTAAATGCGCCAGGGGTAGAACCAGAATAAGAATAGCGGATTCCTAAATTTCGGTTTAAATCATAACGCGCATAGAACATATATCCGTTAGAGGTAGAAGCATCAAATGGAATAGCAAAGATAAATTCCTTCATAGCAGGACCATTTGTTGGATAGAACATTTGCAGGTATGTTGTCTTAGGCTCAAGTGCAAATTGGGAGCCTCCTCCCGCGTTTATTATCATGTCGCAGGCTGCTATGCAATCATTATATCTTTGAGTGCCGGTATATACCTCAGCATTAAGATACATCTTAGCTAACATAGCATAGGCCATGTATTGCGTTGGTTTCCCGTACGTAGAAGTTCCTGAGGTTGATTTTAAATAAGGAATTGCGGCTTTTAATTCACTTTCAATAAATGTGAAGACTTGGGTACGGGGCGATTTTGCCTTTAATTCAGTGCTTCCATATAAGGTATCTAAGGGAACGTTTCCATAAAGATCCATCATCATAAAGTAAGCGAGAGCTCTCATGGTCTTCAGCTCAGCCAAACCAGTGTTTTTAGAATCGCTGGGGGGAGCGGATTTATTGATAATTGAAATAGTTTGATTTGCAGTACCAATCATATTACTTAGATAATACCAGCCGCTCGATACTACTCCGTTGTCTTTCGTCCAGGTATGTCTGTGCATTTCCAGGTATCGGTTACCATCTACCCAATCGGCAGCGTAATGCGGTAATACTGCTTCATCTGTAGATAAACTTTGTAGAAACCAATACGTGGTAGCAAATTCACTTCTTAAGTTGATATAAACTGGTCCCGATGCTGAGCTAAATTGTGCTTCAGTTTGAGGATATACTTCCGGAGTAAGTTCCGATGTAACTTCAAGATCTATTTTATGGCAGGAAGAGAATATTCCGGCTATTAAAGCTAGACAGCTTATTCTGTTTATTATTTTTTTCATGTTCGTTATAATTAAAATGAAACGTTCATACCAAATAATACGGTACGGGTTTTAGGATAAAAATTATTATAATCAATACCCGGTGCAACTCCGCCTTGGTTTATTTCCGGATCTATACCTGAATATTTTGTGATTGTAAACAGGTTGTTTACTGAGGTATAGAGGCGGAGATTGTTTATGTATTTAATTGATTTTTTAATGTTGTAACCAAGAGTTGCATTGTCTAACCTGATGTATGATCCATCTTCAATATAGCGGTCAGAATAGTATGAATTTTTGGTGTCCTTCATCAGGTCATCCGCTGCGCTTGCCAAAATATTATTAGTGGCAGCTGCGGTCACGTAGGAAAGATCGGCTCGTGTGGCATTAAAGATTTTATGACCAAATGCTCCGCGGAAAAACACATTCAGATCAAAGCTTTTATATTTTAATGTATTGCTCCAGCCCATTAATACTTTTGGTTGAGCATCACCTAAATAAAAATAATCTGTACCAATGCCTGGAGTTGCAGTTCCTGAGGTTACTGTTCCATCTTTTTTATAGAACTGAGAAACCCCATTTACATCTTTGCCTGCGTATTTTAGTGTAAAGAACTGGCCCAGAGGGTAACCTACTTTCAAAATTTGAAGTGTTGCATTTGTTTGACCCGGACCTTCAGGGTCTGAATAACGAACCGAGTCGCCATTTGCATATGGCCCCTGTAAGCTGGTGATTAAATTTTTATTATTAGCAAGGTTGAAGTTGGTAGACCAACTGAAGTTTTTGGTGGTTATCGGAGTTGCATTTAATGCAAGCTCAATACCTTTATTATTTATACTTCCGCCATTTGCCCAAATCCTACCACCGGGCACCAGGGCAGGCGATACTGCATAGTTGAAAAGCATGCCGGTAGTGTTCTTATCGTAAATATCTATTGATCCACCTAGCTTTCCATTTAACACACCAAAGTCAAGGCCAAGATTTTTGGTAGCTGTTTTTTCCCATTTTAAATCTGGATTGGAGCCCTGAATCGGGCCGTATGCAGCTGCCTGAACACCGTTGTTATAATAGGTGCCACTAATTCCATAAACTAATTTACTGGTATAAGCGCCTATCCCTTGAGAATTTCCAGTTACACCATAGCTCGCCCGTAACTTTAAATCTTTAACAATAGATTGATTTTTCATAAACCCTTCTTCACTTATACTCCATGCTGCAGCTACCGAAGGAAAATATCCCCAATTGTTATTCTCACCAAAAACAGAGCTACCATCCCTTCTAATAGAGCCTTGTAAAATATATTTGTCTTTATAATTATATTTCAAGCGGGCAAAATCCGATATCATCCGGGTTTCCCCAAAGGTGAGATCCGCACCTGTATTTATTCTATAACTTGATATAGCATATGGGTTGCCAAGTGCAAGATTATTATAACCAATGTTATCAGTCGGGAAGTTAGTGCTAGATGTTTGGAAGCCCTCCCCATAAGTATTATCCTGCCATGAATATCCAACTACTGCATTGATTGAATGATCTGCAAACTTTTTGTCCCATGTTAAAAATGTTTCCAGTGTTTTGGTTGTGTTTTGGAAAGAGGATCTTTGTGCCGAACCATTTGTGCCAAATAGCCCCCCTATAAGAGTATGGGCTATCCCGATACCTGGATCCGGATTATTATAGAAGTTAGATGTTGGATATTTTCCATAATAACTTCCATAGAACTCACCATGCATTGAGGATGTTCTTTGATAAGACAAGTTTACATTATAAGTCAGGCTAAATGGTAATTTAACTTCGGTATTAAAACCTCCCATCAATGTGTTGTACTTCGTTGCGTCTTGTGCGTTATCAATAATTGCAACCGGATTAAAATAGCCTGTAGTATTCAGGTTTTCGTAAAATGTTCCATCTTCGTTCCTCACAGGTGAAATCGGAAGATGCTTAGCTGCCTGTAAAAGAACAATATTTTGCAATGGAACATAGGTGGCATTACTACTTGCGTTAGAAATATTCAAGCCAAATTTTACATTATCATGCAAAGCTTTTTGCTCTATGTTTAAACGCCCGATTACCCTTTTTAGATCGCTGGTAATTAATGTACCTTGTTTTTCAATAAGGTTCAAACTTGCACTGTAAGTGCTGTGTTCTGCCCCACCGCTAAACGATAAGTTGTGATTGTGTGAGAATGCTGATTTTCTTTGGATAGCAGTTTGCCAATTCGTATTAGCTCCCTTATCGTCTATTGGAGAAAATGCAACGTTATTGGCTGTAACATACGCTCTTAATTGTTCGGCACTCATTAGATCCAGACTATTGCTAACATTTTCAGTGGCAAAAAAGCCGCTATAGGTTACTTGTGGTTGTCCGCTCTTGCCTCTTTTGGTAGTAACCATAATTACACCGCTTGCAGCTCTGTTACCATAAATAGCTGTGGCTGATGCATCTTTTAATACATCTATGGATGCGATATCATTTGGTGCTACAGCCGAAATATCGGCTCCTGGAATACCATCAATCACATAAAATGGTGCCCCTGGACTGTTTACAGTTGATGCACCTCGCATAATAACAGCTGCTGGTTTATTTGGATCGCCGCTGGTACTTATATTTAAACCCGGTACTTTCCCTTGTAGCAATTGTCCAACATCGCTAATAGACCCCTTGTTCAGATCCTCTGGTTTTACAGTAGTTATCGCACTCGTTAAAGCTTTTCGTGAACTCTGTCCGTACCCAACTACCACGACGTCAGCGAGGGCCATACTGGATTCAGTAAGAATAACTTTATAACTGGTTTTGCTGGTTACAGCCACTTCTTTGGTAACGTAGCCAATTGAGGTGAATACAAGTGTACTGCCCTCCTTTGCCGATATACTGAAGGACCCGTCTACTCCTGTTACAACAGCATTTTTTGTTCCTTTTATTGCAACAGTTACGCCAATAGCAGGCATGTTTTGATTATCGGTTACTACACCGGTAATTTTTCGCTCATTTTGGGCCATTACAACACTAAATGATTGGATAATTAATAAGAGCAGCAGACATAGCCAGCTACGCTTAAAGCATGTAATGTTAAATCTCATAACTTGTAAAGGTTAGGTTCATAATTTCATTAATTAATTGGTTACTCATTTGGACTTTGATAATTAAATAATAAGAAAGTTGGTGACTAGTAATATTTAAAATTTCAGGGTTGTAGGCAAGTATTTTGCCACCAGGTCTTCGTAATAGGGTTTTAATTCGTTCCAGCTTTTTTGGTTCGGGCTTTTCGAATACAAATCATAGGGGTTAAAAAGTGTTACCCACTTAAACATTTCGTGGTCATGTTCACTCATCAAATGATTATAGGCGTGTTCTCTGTGCTGCGAATAAAAAGAGTGATAACGAAGCATGTATAAGCCGGGCTCGGGGATGTAATCTTTCATCATGTGATACACATATTCATCATGTCCCCATGACATGTGGACATTGTCTAAACCACAGTTTTCGGTATAAATGCCTAGTTTATCCTGGTATATTTTATTATGCCAATCGGGATTTTCCTTAAAAAATTCGGGGTAAACAATTTTGTCTGAATAGGCGCAGCCAACCGGAAAGGTATCGCCCACCACGGCCCATTGCGGCTCGCCAAACAAGCACAATACTTTACCCATGTCGTGGATCAAACCTACTAATACCATCCAGTCGGGATGACCATCATTTCTGATGGCTTCTGAGGTCTGAACCAAATGTTGCATTTGGTCTAAATCCGTGTCAGGATCTGAGTCGTCTACCAATTGATTCAAAAAATCAAAAGCGCTCCAAACGGGCATTTCCTTTTTATTGAATTTTAAATACTCTTCCTTTTTTTGTATCACAAAATCATAAGTTTGATAGGTGTGATTCAATCGGTAAAATTCCTTAACACTGTCTTTTACGGTTTCTTCGTAATTTCTGAACTCCTCTTCTTTCTTTTCGTTGTTAATAGCCGACGGGTCGGGATAGCGTTGTAGAACGTCTTTTTCCCATTCATCAAGGCTGGACAGGGGCATTTTTTCTTCGCCGGATGCACTGTTTGGGTTAGTACTCATGAATGCTATATTTTTTAATGGTCAGTCAGTTATTAAGACTAAAGTTCAGACATTTGGCCCACAGATTCTCGAACTCTCCCTTAAATATTTACTTAACCGATTAAGTAAAATTGGGATATTTGACTATATTAAGGCGTTAAATACAGGACCGGAATATGGGTGCAGTCACCATCAAAATGTTGGCTAAAGAGCTAAATCTTTCTACCGCTGCGATCTCAAAAGCATTGCGCGATAGTCATGAAATCAGTAACAATACCAAGGAGCGGGTTATGGCCCTGGCGCGGGAATGGAATTATGTACCACACCCGTATGCCGGTAGTTTGCGACGGAAAAAAAGCAAAACCATCGCAGTGGTTATACCAGAAGTGGCTGATAGCTTTTTTTCTTTGGCCCTTAATGGAATCGAAGTTGTTGCCCTTGAAAAAGGATATCATGCCTTGATTTATCTGACCCACGAAAAGCTCGCACGCGAACAGGCAATTTTAAAGGATTTGGAGGGAGGAAGAGTAGATGGGGTGATCATGTCGATAACTGCTGAAACCGATTCTTTTGAACATATTTTGAATCTTAACAGCCAGGTGCCGCTTATTTTTTTTGACAGGGTTTGCGAACAGATAAACACTGCAAAAATTACAACTGATGATTATGAATCCGGATATGAGGCAACAAAACACTTAATTGAATGCGGTTGTAAGAAAATAGGAATCCTTTCTATTTCTGATAGTCTTTCAATCAGTTCTAAAAGAATGGAAGGATACAAACAAGCTCTTCGGGATTATGATATTAAAGAAGAAGTATCTGATATTATTCAGTGTTCAAATGATGTCGCTGAGAATTACAAACTATTATCAAAGGTATTACGCGGTAAAAATAAACCAGACGGTATAGTAGCAACTGTTGAAAAACTGTCTACCGAAGTTTACCTGGTTTGCGAGGAATTAAAAATTAAAATTCCTGAGGACCTTAAGCTGATTTGTTTTTCCAATCTTACTACTGCAGCAATATTAAATCCATCACTTACAACCATTACTCAACCCGCGTTTGAGATGGGGAAAGCTGCAGCAACTATTTTATTTAAATCCCTGGAGCGAAAGCTGCATGATTTGAATGATGAAAGTCTGGTCATTCCCTCAACGCTGGTGGTAAGAAATTCGACCTTGACTAAATAAAATTCTTCTCCAGTCATTGATAAATGCAAGCTGCAATTTGAGTTCTGATAATATTTTACGAAATCGGTTAAGTAAATAATTATTCGGCTTTCGGGTGGATTTTAATTAAAAGTAAGGAAATTCGGAGATGCTGCTAGACTGTTACACGACAGAAAAGACTAACCGTTTTTGCAACAGCTTAATAATCTTAAGAGATAGATGTGGCCTTATTTAAACTTGTTAATGAAGACAGCTTACCAGCACTCTCCTTGCGCAAACATATGGATCATACCAATCTGCCTTATCGTATCCATTTTTCTATCTTTCGGCACTTTTGCTCAAACTGAAAACAGGGTCCAGTATGTGCAACCATTATCAGGAACCGCAGCAAGCACTGTGGCGGCAACGCTGCTACACTCAAGTGGCACAGAACATAATGCAAATACCATTCCTGCAGTTTGTTTGCCTTTTGGAATGACGCAATGGACCGCACAAACCCGCACCACCGAAATAAAATGTCAGCCGCCTTACTTATATAAAGATAGTTTATTAAGCGGCTTTCGCGGAACCCATTGGATTAGCGGTTCCTGTACACAGGATTATGGCAGCTTTAGCATTATGCCCATCAGCGGCAAACTTAAAACTATAGTTTCGGAATATGCTGCGACTTTCTCTCATAAGGAAGAAGTGACGGGCCCGGCTTATTATAAAGTCAACTTGCCTTCACATCATATAACTACAGAAATTACCGCAACCTTGCGCTGCGCCATGATGCAGTTTACAAGCGGAGTTACCGATAGCGTGTATTTGTTAATTACTCCCAATAGCGATAAGGATAAAGGATTTATTTCTGTGGATGTAGCTAAAGGCGAGATCTATGGCTATAATCCCGTACACCGGATTTACCAGGGATGGGGGCAGCCTGCCGGCTTTAGCGGTTATTTCGTTATCAACATCGAAAAGCAGCCTGGTAAAACAGGAGTTTACAGTGGTAGCCAATTGCTGTCAGGTAATTCTGTTGGCGATAAAAAGGACCTCGGAGCTTACCTGGGATTTGTGCTTAAACAAGGTGAAAAGCTGCGGATAAGAATCGGTACTTCTTTTAGCAGTATCGATGGTGCGCGAAAAAATTTGGTGGCTGAAATTCCTGATTGGAATTTCGAAGATTTACGGGCTAAGAACCATTTAGCATGGCAAAAAGCATTGAGCCAGGTTAAAGTGAATGGTTCGGAAAAGAATAAGCGGATTTTTTATACTGCCATGTATCATTCTATGCAGCATCCGAGATTGTATAACGATGTTGATGGAATTTATCCGCAGTTCTCGGGAAATTATCAGTTAAAGCAGCTTGCCAAAGGCGATTACTACGACGATTTTTCTATGTGGGATATTTACAGGGCCCAGCTTCCCCTGTTTGAAATTTTAAATCCTACACTGGTAAATAACTTTGTACAGTCGATGGTTTTAAAAGGGCAGCAAGGCGATTGGCTGCCGATTTTCCCCTGCTGGAATAGTTTCACCGCGGCCATGATTGGCGATCATGGAACTGCTTTTATTGCATCGGCATTTACAAAGGGTATACGGGATTACGACGTAAATGAAGCCTATCGCCTAATGCGGAAAAATGCGTTTGAAGTTGCCGACAGCGCGTCATATCTGAATGGAAAGGGACGCCGGGCGCTGGCATCGTATTTGAAATACGGGTATATCCCGCTCGAAGACAGTGTAAAAGAGGCTTATCATACAAAAGAACAGGTAAGCCGTACGCTCGAATATACGTATGATGATTATGCCCTTGCTATGGTGGCTAAAGCACTGGGCCAAACCACAGATTACCAGGTTTTGCGGAAGCGGGCTTTAAACTATAAAAATACTTTCGATCCTTCGGTTGGTCTGAGCAGAGGAAGATTTTCCGACGGGAACTTTTATAACCCTTTTCTTCCGGATACCCGCGAATTTTACATCACTGAAGGTACCCCAAGACAATATACATTTTACGTTCCTCATGATGCGCCGGGTTTGGCAGGCTTAATGGGAGGACGCAATAAGTTTGAAAACTCTTTAGATAGCTTGTTTGCTAAAAAACAATATTGGCACGGAAATGAGCCGGGTCACCAGATTCCTTTTATGTATAATTATACTGCCTCGCCCTGGAAAACTCAGAAAGAAGTCAGAAAAGTTCTGGCAGAGGAATATAGTGAAGGCCCAGGCGGATTAAGCGGCAATGATGATGCCGGTCAAATGAGCGCCTGGTATGTATTTGCCTCACTCGGTTTTTATCCCGTCGATCCTGTTTCAAACGAATATCTTTTGAGTTCGCCTCTGTTTGATAAAGCTACTATTCAATTACAAGGAGCAAAAAGCTTCAGTTTAATAAGTCATAAGCAAACACCCAGGTCAGTTTATATCGCGTCAATAAAGCTAAATGGAAAGTGTTATCCGTACAATTACATTCGTTATGCAGATATAATGAAAGGGGGCACGCTCGAGTTTTTTCTAAGAGATAAGCCTGTACTAAACTGGGCCGGTAAACCAGAACATCAGCCAAAAGGATTTAATAAATAAATATGAGTTTAAAATATATTGCATCTGTTCTCCTTTCAGTAATCCTGTTAACTTCTTTTAAATCGGATAAAACAGCTGAAAAGATTTATAACATTCGTGAATTCGGCGCCAAAGGCAATGGAAAAGATGATGATGCGGCTGCCATTCAAAAAGCTATTGACGCATGTTCTTTAGCAGGAGGCGGGAGAGTGATAGTACCTGCGGGAAGCACCTTTTTAGCCGGTCCTTTTAAATTGAAATCGTATGTGGACCTGCATGTTGAAAATGGTGCCAAACTTTTAGCCAATCCCGACGAAAAAGTATATACAGAAAGCGCTTTTCGCGAGAATAAAGGCGAAGGAACCATTTGGATCGGCGGAAACAATGTTACCCGGATAAGTATTACAGGCAGCGGAATTATTGACGGGAACGGCATTTCTTTTATGGGTGCAGAACTTGAAGATTCGTACGAATTAAAACCTTTTAATATAATTGACCCACGACCACATTTATTGACCATTGTAGGAGGTGAAAATATCAGGATAAAGGATGTTACTTTTAAAAATTCAGCGTACTGGACTGTTCACCTGATAGGCTGCAATGATGTTGCGATATCTGAAATTACCCTTTTAAACAGCCTCAAAATCCGCAACAGCGATGGCATCGACCTCGATCACAGCAAAAATGTCCGTATCAGTAATTGTTATATCGAGTCGGGCGATGACTGTATCTGTTTCAAAAATCGCCGTGAATATGAAGAGTTTGGCGCCTGCGAAAATATTACCGTTACAAATTGCACCATGACATCACGGTCATGCGCCATCAAAATCGGGTCAGAGAATATGGATACAATCCGGAATATTCTTGTTAATAACTGCATTATCCGAAAAAGTAACCGCGGAATTGGAATTCAAAATCGTGATGAAGGAGTGGTTAAAGATGTTATTTTCTCGAATATGATTGTAGAGGGGCATTTGTTCTCCGATGTTTGGTGGGGCAAAGCCGAACCCATTTATATTACAGCTTATCGTCGTGCCAAGGCGAATCATAAAGATGCTAACTGGCGTTTCCCCAAAGGCGCAACTGAAGGCCGAGTAGGTAAGGTGTCGAATATTACTTTCAGCAATATAAAATGCACCAGTGAAAACGGTATTTACGTAAGCGGCGAATCCGCAGATAAGATCTCAGGAATTTATTTTGATCAGGTGGATATAACCATCAACAAAACCACAAACTTGCCTGGTGGTATTTATGATCGCCGCCCAAGTGCTGTTGAGGGAATGGTCAGAGCAAATACTTCGGGCTTTTACCTGGATAAAGCGGAGCTTGTAAGCGTTCGCAACAGCTCGGTTAATTGGGGCGAAAATCGTCCGGCTTATTATGCCCATGTTATTGAAAGTTATGGAGTAAATGGCCTAAACATGTTTAATTTGCAGGGGAAATCGGCCTTGCCGGGAAAATTTGACGCAAAGAATATTGTAAAATAAGCTTCTAGAGTTTTTCGGTTTTTAGGTGATTTAGTCATCCGCTACCAATGGTTGGTCGAACGGGGCCGCGACCTCAAATCAATTATTCGGATTTGTAAGATCAAACACTGCAAAACATATCGCGACATAAGCCGCGGTCACTTCGGGTTGTGCAGAGAATGTAAAGAAAATACTCAGTCCGTTTACGATTTTCATTCTAGAAGATAGATAGGGGAAAAATTGTGTTGTAAGCATATTATGATCACAACAGCAATTAAACCGAAACAATATATCTTTCTCTTTATTTCTCTGGGACTTGTTTATGTATTGGGACTGCTTGTTCCACTTATGGACGAGGACGCGAGTCATCATGCCGATATTGCCCTTCAAATGGTGCGTAGTCATGACTATATCCGTCTTTTAAGCAAAGGAAATGACTATCTGGATAAACCGCATCTCCTTTTCTGGACGGCCGCGACTTTTTTCAACATGATTGGGGTTACGGCACTGGCCTACAAGTTACCTTCTTTTTTGATCACCTGTCTTGGAATCTACTCTACCTACCGCTTGGGCAAACGTCTTTATAACGCCGAAACTGGCATGCTTGCAGCGCTGATTACCGCAAGCTCACAAGCGTTTATTCTTGCAAATAATGATGTCCGTATGGATGCCATGCTTACCGGCTTTATAATTTTCGCCACATGGCAGCTATGTGAAGCTGTATATAGTAACAAGTGGTATAATTACGTGCTAGGAGCGCTGGGAATGGCATTGGGATTTTCGACTAAAGGAATGATCGGTGTGGCCATGCCTGCTATCGCAGTCCTTTTTTTAATCCTGTATCAAAGAAATTGGAAAAAACTGTTTAATGTCAGATGGCTTATGACTCTGTTGCTGTTAGCCATTTTCATTTCACCGGTTTTGTATTGTTATTACATCCAATTCGATCTGCATCCTGAAAAGGAAATCAGGGGCAGTTCGCACCTTTCGGGAGTTAAATTTATTTTGTTGGGCCAAAGTGCTGAGCGATTTGATGGCGGTAGCTTTGGGAAAGGGAAAGTGAAGCCATTCTTTTTCTTTCATACTATGTTGTGGGCCTTTCTGCCCTGGGCATTTATTACCTATTATGCCATTATTTCCAAGCTGCTTTATTTTATAAAAAATGGCTTACGCTACGTTGCCGGACAAGAATTTCTTACCTTAGGGACCATACTTGTTATATTCACCATCTTATCAACAGCTGGTTATCAGCTCCCTCATTATTTAAATGTACTGTTTCCTTTTTTTGGCATTATTACAGCGAGAGCCTTGCTAGAACTGCAGTATAGCCAGTCTCGATTTGGCCATCTGAAATTAATTCTTAAATTTCAATATATCGTAATCGGAGGCTGTATATTGGTTGCAATCGTGTTAAATACGTGGATATTTCCACTAACTTCGATTCTCATTATAGCGCTGTCGGCCTTTCTGTTAGTCGCCCTGTTTCAAAATTTAGTTAGCAGACAATCTAACCTTCAGAAAATTGTAATTGGCTCGGCCTTGAGTATTATTTTAGTGAACGTTCTTCTGAACGGTAACTTCTACCCCAAGCTGCTTCGGTATCAGGCAGGTCCAGTACTTGCCAAAGTATTAACCGAAAGAAAAATCAATCATGGTAGCGTATACAAGTTCAATACCAATAGTTATGCGTTCGATTTTTACTCAGCTAACATTTTTCCTTTTATAGAAATCGATGAAATAAGTAACAAGGCAGGGTACGGACAGGAATTATGGTTATATACCAACGACGAAGGAAAAAATAAACTGGAGCAGTTGGGCCTTCCCTTTAAACTTGTGGCAAGTTCTCTGAATACCAGCACCACAAAACTAAAGCCGAAGTTTTTAAATCCAAATACCCGAAAACAAGCCTGTGGAATTAATTACCTTATAAGAATTGAAAGCAAACGAATAGTAGCCCAAAATTCCCAGTAAGGTGAGAGTTCTTTTCGGGATGGCCAGACTGCTATCCCGAGTTAAATGAGAGTAATAGGAACCAGTATTTAAGTCCGAGTTATATCATGCTTGACACATTATAAGGGGGAATTCAGTGGTCGAAGATATTGATTATCTTAACATTATAAATACCCCCGCAGATATCGCTCAATATGATTTCATGCATCTGTTTGACATCGGAGAGTATATCAGGCAAAAGAAATGCTTTGACTAATCTCGTTGGTTGAAATGACTTTTCACTATACCGCTCGAGCTGTTTTTGATAAGAGTTATAACGAAACGGTATATCTTGGTAAAAGTATATTGAGTGGGAGCGAATTGATCCACCTAACCGAACTTGTTTCCCTCGATAATATACTCAATGAGAGTTTGGACCGAAATGATGAGACCTACTGAAACCATTGTATCAATAGTTGAAATACAAAGGCCTTCTTTTGAAAGATAATTGAGACTCGGTTTTTTAAATCAAACGACTCCTTTAATTAGCAATATGTATCATACTTACAGACTTTTGTATACGTGGAGCCAAGCATGCTAGCCTAGTTTTGTGGTATCAAAATATAAGAAAATGAAAAAGACAATTTTTATTACCGGTGCTTCCAGAGGATTTGGAAAAATTTGGGCAGAAGCTTTTTTAAAGCGCGGAGATCGGGTAGTGGCAACCGCAAGAAATCTGGATAATTTACAAGACCTGGTTCAAAAATACGGAAATTCAATTTATCCGATTCAGCTAGATGTAACAGATAGAAATGCGGCCTTTACTGCTACCAAACAGGCAAAAGAACATTTCGGACGTATAGATGTGTTAATAAATAACGCCGGATATGGCCTATTCGGAACCATTGAAGAGACTTCAGAAAAACAAGCCCGGGAGCAAATTGAAACGAATGTATTCGGATCGCTCTGGCTTACTCAGGCCGTGTTACCTATCATGAGAGAACAAAAAGGCGGTCATATTATTCAAGTGTCGAGTGTACTGGGATTGGTGACAGCGCCAGTTTTGGGAATTTACAATGCCTCGAAATTTGCTGTGGAGGGCTTGAGCGAAACACTGGCTGCGGAGGTAAAAGACTTTGGAATTAAAATATCGCTAGTGGAACCGAACGGTTTTACAACCGACTGGGGCGGCACATCTGCGGAACATGCGGAGGCAATTGAGGCTTATCAGCCAGTAAAAGCGGCGTTTAACGCTGGTATGACACCCGATATTTTTGGGGATCCGGAAGCTACACCAAATGCCATTTTAAAACTGGTTGATTCAGAAAATCCTCCGTTACGCCTTTTTCTGGGCAAAGTGGCATTTCCTTGGGTTAAGCAAGTTTATGCAGATCGTTTAGCAGAATGGGAGCAATGGGAAGAGGTGGCCACGGCAGCTCACGGGTAAAAATCAACAATCATTTAATTAACTTGCAATGCCGGTTTCATTTGGGCCGGAATTGCTTTTAGATATTAGGATGAAACACTTCAAAAGTTTGACAGAAATGCATAAAGCCAATGGTTTTGCTTTGCCAGAAAACCCATTGTTCAGTTTATATAAGTGCGATCACAGGTGCTCGGTAGGCGAAAGCGAATTCACAAGCGATTTTTACATGATTGGTTTTAAGAAGCTTAAGTCGGGCACTTTTTTGTACGGACGAACCAAGTACGATCATGATAACGGATCGATGTCATTTGTGAAACCGCGACAAGTGGTGCAAATAAAAAACATGGAGCTTGAAGAAGACGGTTTCTTAATTTTTTTCCATGAAGATTTTTTGACCGGACATAATCTTCATTCGGAAATTAAAAAGTATACGTATTTCGATTACGAAGTGAATGAAGCGCTGCACTTATCACCGAAAGAAGAGCAAACGATGTGGGAGTTGTTTCGGAAAATGGAAACGGAGTACTACACGAATCAGGACGAGTACAGCAGGGATATTATATTGGTACACATTGATTCAATTTTGAAGTATTCCCAACGCTTTTACAAAAGGCAGTTTGTTAACCGGATTGAGTTTTCTGGCAAAACGGTTTCTAAATTCAATGAAGTTTTATCTTCCTATTTCGATAAGGGATTACTGCAAAAAGATGGTTTACCATCTGTGTCCTTTATGGCAGATCAGCTTTACCTTTCGCCTAAATACTTAAGTGATTTATTGAAGCAGGAGACCGGAAAGACAGCTATCGAGCTCATTCATATATTCCTGATCTCCGAAGCAAAGAATCAGTTGAAAAGTGCTAATCAAACCATAGCAGAAATTGCCTATAGCTTGGGTTTTGAAAACCCTCCTTACTTTTCGAGGCTTTTCAAGAAAGAGGCAGGAATGAGTCCGGTTCAATATAAAAAAGGGATTGTGAATTAAATAATATAAGATCAATAAGGTGCCTGGCCGTTAAGGGCGGGCTGTCTCTTCCGATCTTGAATTGGGATCTGACCCAAAAGTTGTGGATGCTCTCGATTTTTTCCTTTCCTGTATGTAAAATGTTAGGAAGTAAAAAAGCTCAGACGAGCTGTCAGGACATCGCGTAGAATTTGCCTTAGATTTGAATAAGATAAGGTACGAAAAAAGCAGTGCCTCTTACGGGAATGAGCGCTACCAAATAGGTACCAGGTTCGGACCAAGTCCACTAATTAGTGGACTTGGTCC
>CBFGOI010000023.1:0-47825 GCA_965650335.1 uncultured Pedobacter sp.
CAATTTGATGATGTTGACGGAGATAAAAAATGGGATGAATTGTTTTTTGTGATCGATCTGAAGGAAAAGCAAAAAATACAGCTCAGTTTAAACTGGGTAAATTTTGTGCCGGCCTTTACCAAACGGACAAGTGTTCGATTCGGCAAACGTACATCCGCCAATACTCCGGTCAAACCATTATATGCGGATACAGCATATATGGATGAAATGCCTAAAAAGATTGGTTATCAACCCTATCAAACTGATGGACCTTCCTGGGAAAATGATAAAGTTGGCTTTCGTCATTATTTTGATGGGAGAAATGCGAAAGACCTTTTTGGAAAAAGGGTGCCATGGATGTCGCCTGAAAACGTCGGCTTAACTGCTCAAGGAGCTGTAGAAGATAATTATCACGTTTTAAAAGATTGGGGTAGAGATATTTTGCCCGTTGGCAATTCGATTGGTCTGGGCGGCATTGCTTTGCTCGTTAAGGATTCTTTAGCAAGATTGGGTGTAACAGTTAACGACACCAGGAATAACGTTGAGAATACGGCATTCCATATTTTTTCGGAGGGGCCCGTTCGTTCAATATTGAATTTTCGGTACACAAACTGGAAAACTATGGGTAGAACATACCAGGTAAGCGAAACTCCTAAAATTTGGCCAGGAATGTATGCATACCAAAATACAGTTAGAGTTTCCGGCTTGAAGGGCGATGAAACATTACTCGTCGGTCTTCCTGATGTGGCTAATGACAATCCATTAAAAGAACTAAAGGTCGGAGATTGGGCTATTCTTTACACCCATGACAAACAGAGCTATAATAAAGAGTTTTGGCTGGGATTGGCCTTGCTTGTTCCGGAAAAAAACTATCTAGGAAGCATTGATGCTCCGTTAACCGGGAATTTGACTTCAAGCTTTTTGGCGAAACTGAAAATTTCAGAACAGAAGCCGGTAACATACTATGCGGTAGCAGGATGGGAACTTTCTGATCCGGGTTTTATCGATCCCAACTATTTTAAAAATTACCTGGTTAATTTAACGAATCAGCTGTCAGCTAAAGTGAAGGTCAAAATTAAATAATATAAACTTTTGGTGTCGAGTTGTTTCCACTGTCGGATGTTAGTTTATTAACGTCAGGCCTACTTTATAGGCTTTATTCTCTAACAGGTTGAATGCATTTGCATATGCGTCTTCTAAATTGAATGTTGGTGGATTTATCGAATAGGCGGATGGTATACCTATCTGTGTTAATTGATCTTTTGACACGTCCAGTTTCCCGCAAAATGCAAGTGCTGGTTTGTTATGCTTTTTGCATAAAGTTCCTATTCCCGATAATACTTTTCCTCTTAGACTTTGATCGTCTATACTTCCTTCTCCGCTTATAATGATGTCTGCTTCAGAAATATACTTGTCAGCTTTACTTATATCAAGAACGATATCAATCCCGCTCGATAAATCTGCATCCAAAAATGCAATGCATCCTGCAGCTAAACCTCCAGCCGCACCTGCACCTTCAATTTGCTCTACGTCTTTGTCAAGATCCTTTTTGATGATGTCTTTGAAATGAATCATTCCTGCTTCAAGTTGCTCAATGTCTGCTTCTGATGCGCCTTTTTGTTTTGCATAAGTTCTGGTAGTACCATTTTTTCCGGTTAGAATGTTTTTAACATCGCAAGCAATTTGGAATTGTATGTGCGAAAAATCCATAACCTTCGTTCTGTCGATGTGTTCGATCTGCATTAAATTTTTCCCAATAGGCTTTACCTGATTTCCTTCTTTATCGAGAAAACAAAAGCCTAAGGCGGCAGCCATTCCTATTCCGCAGTCGTTTGTTGCACTTCCGCCCAGGCCCATCACAATTTTTTTTACATTTAAGTTTATTGCTTCTTTAATTAATTCTCCCGTTCCAAACGTTGTGGTATCCATGCACCCATATTCTTCCGGTTTTAATAGCAATAAACCCGAAGCCTTGGCCATTTCAATAAAAGCGGTTGTCCCATCATTCGAAAGTACCAGAGAGCTGGCTATTTGCCGGAATAAAGGATCTGAAACGACAAGCGGACATTGCTTTGATGGGATGTAAAATTGAATAACTTCTAACAATCCGTCTCCTCCATCGGCAAGTGGAAGTGATTTTATTTTGAATTCCGCTGAAGCTTTTAGTAATCCTGCTTTTATCGCTTCGCATGCCGCAAAACTACTTAGAGAATGTTTGAATTTATCCGGTGCTACTAGAATTTTCATTTTTTTTAAACGTTACATAAGCGAAGTATCAGCTTTTTAACAATAATAATCGAATTGAGGCTTAAAAAATCGGAAATCTGTTGTATTTTTCCGGCGTTTTCTAAATATACAAATGCAAGAGGAGAAGATTATACCAGAATTGTATGTGGTAGGAGCGGGACCAGGCGATCCGGAGCTAATTACACTAAAAGCATATAAAATTTTACAATCGTGTAAAGTGTTACTCTATGATAATCTTGCAAATAGTGAGCTTTTAAATTTTACATCAGCCGATTGCGAAAAAATTTATGTCGGCAAACACCCATATGGTGAATATACTCCACAAGAGGCTATACATGAAATGATAAAGGAGAAAGCTTTATCAAAAGGCATGGTGGTACGTTTAAAAGGAGGAGACCCATTTATTTTTGGAAGAGGATTTGAAGAAGTTCTTTATGCGAGAGAGCATGGCATCGCAACTTATTATATTCCCGGTATTACAAGTATGCAAGCTGCTGGGTTCGATAATATACCGCTTACACACCGCAACATAAGTGAAGGCATTTGGGTGCTTACGGGTACTAAAAAGGATGGTGGATTATCATCCGATTTACGCTTAGCGATGCAAAGTAATGCCACAGTTGTTATATATATGGGCATGAAAAAAATTCATGAAATTGCGCAAACGTATATCGAAGCCGGTTTGGGTCAAACCCCCGCTGCAATAATTCAGCATGCGACCTTAGCAAAACAAAAGTCTGCAACTGGAAAAGTTCAGGATTTGCCTTTAATGGCTGAAGCTGCTAAACTGACCCATCCCGCCATAATTATTATTGGAGAAGTGGTTGGAGTAGGGAGACAGTAAGTGCTCTTTGCATCTTTGGGTCATTGTGGCTATATTTTTTTTATGCAGGAACATTAAGTAAGGTGCAAAATGTATTGTGTCTTAGTTTTGTAGCTATGGTTTTTCTGCATTTCTGACAATCTCAAAAAAGTATTTCCGTTTTTTTACAAAGTATTACCAAACAATACTTCCTTTAAAAAGGCCGGCTTCGTTAAAATTCGGGTTACTGCCCAATCTTTTCTTTTGGTTTTTACTAAAATCCTTGAAAAAAGAAACATGAGCTTTATTGATTGCCCGTGCCTGTTTAAACTTTCCGTCCAACATAAATTTCAGCAGGGAAATAAAATCAAGCCAGAATCGTACGAAAAGAATGAAGAAAATCTGGCTTCCATTGAGATTTTTCAATAACATGGCTAGGTTGTTTCTGAAATTAAGATACGTTTTGAACGGGCTCTCGGCCTGAAGTGTGCCGCCGCCTATATGGAAAACAGTTGAGCTTGGACAGTACATGATTTTATAACCAAGATTCTTCAATCTCCAGCAAAGATCAATTTCTTCCATGTGCGCAAAAAAGTCTGCGTCAAAGCCCGAAACTTTCTCCCAGCATGCCTTCTTTATAAATATAGCCGCCCCACTCGCCCAGAAAATTTCAGAGCTGGTATTATATTGACCCATATCCGATTCCTGGGTGTCGAAAATCCTTCCCCTGCAAAAGGGATATCCATATTTATCAAGATATCCACCGGCAGCACCCGCATATTCAAAAAGATCTCTGTCGTTCCAATCCAATAATTTCGGCTGGGCAGCAGCAATCATGGTATCGCTTTCCATGAGTTCAATAACTGGCTCAATCCATCCCGGCGTAACTTCAACGTCGGAATTTAATAAAACGAAGTAATCCGCATTTATTTGTGAGAGAACTGCATTATAGCCACCAGCGAAGCCGAGATTTTCTTTGTTACTGAGGATAAGAATTGCAGGAAAATGTGATTTAACAAATTCCACAGAATCATCGGTTGAGGCATTATCTGCCACCACAATTTCTAAGTTTGGATAGCCGGATGAAAGGACCGAAGGTAAAAACTTTTCAAGATAAGGCTTTCCGTTCCAGTTGAGTATTACAACCGAAACTTTAGGGTAGATCTGCATTATATGCTAAAGATTTTATTGAGAAAAGCTTGTTTATAAAACTCCGTTCCCATGTGGGCTTTTTATTTTAATTTCGTCAAACCGGATACAAACATAGTATATACAATGCATAAAGGCGCAATACTTCCCTTATTTTACTTACCACCAATTGAGATTTTCCACGAAGTTTTGAATCATTCATCTCAATTGATCATTGAAAAACACGAGCATTTTCCGAAGCAGACTTATCGTAACCGTGCGTCTGTACATTCAGCCAATGGTAAGTTAGATCTCATAGTTCCCGTTCTTCGAGGAAAGAAAGATCACACAGTTGTACAGGATGTAAAAATCAGTTATGATTTTGATTGGCAGCGTCTTCACTGGCTCAGTTTGCAAACTTCTTACAGAAGTTCTGCATTTTTTGAGATTTATGAACATGAATTTGCTCCCTTTTACGAAAAGAAATATGATTTCCTTTTTGATTACAATGAGGGATTATTCGCGTTATTATTAAAATTGCTAAAATTGGATGTGAAGTACTCATTTAGCGAATCCTTCGAAAAAAACTATCCGGATCTGGATGATTTCAGAAATAGTATTCATCCTAAAATACCCTCAACTTATCAAACAAAACCGTATTTTCAAGTTTTTGAAGATAGAAATGGCTTTATGCCTAATCTTAGTGTAGTCGATTTGTTATTTAACCAGGGACCAAAAAGTGGACAGTTTATCCAAAGCAGCACATAAGTTCAGGAGAATTACGGTAAAAAAGTCCAACAGGACAATGCCTCCTCCAGGCACGACTCCAGGATCTTTAAAAGTAAGTGAAGATGCACTTCCTCCTAAAATAATTGTCTATACTTTTTCTCAGGATGTATTTATTGAAACAGAGGTAACTGATTTCGACCATCTTTTGAAAATATTCGAGGCCCATTCTGGAAAAATACATTGGGTGGATATAAGAGGCTTGGGAGATCCTCAATTACTAAGGAATTTGCAGGCTGAATTTGGAATCAGCGCCCTTGTTTTAGAAGATATCATTCACACGCATCAACGTCCTAAACTAGAGGAGTTTGACAGTTATCTCTTTGCAATCAGCAGAATGATTTGTCTTGATAAAGAACAACAACTCAATAATGAGCAGTTTTCGTTCATACTGACACAAAGTATATTGTTTACTTTTCAGGAAAACTATACCGATTGTTTGGAGCCGGTCCGCGTTCGTTTAAGAGAGGGGAAAGGGAATATAAGAGTAAGCGGAACGTCCTATGTTATGTATTCCCTCATGGATATAATCCTGGATAACTACTTTTTCTTACTCAATCGTTTCAGCGATGAGTTAGATACTCTGGAAGAACGTTTGTACCGAAGGCCCGACAAATCCATCACGTTCGAAGCTCAGCAAATTAAGCGGGCCTTCATTACCGTTAGACGAGCTGCCTGGCCTGAGAGAGACAAAATTAACGACATGCTTCGCAGCAGTTCTCCCTTAATTACTGAACACACAAAGTTTTTCCTAAAAGATATATACGATCATTCTATGCAGATCATTGACCTGATAGAAAGTTACAAGGAGATAACTACAAGTTTAATAGATCTGTATATGTCGTTCGTAAGCAACCGTACCAACGATGTAATGAAGGTTTTAACTATTATGTCGTCGATTTTTATTCCATTGACATTTATTGCGGGTGTCTATGGTATGAACTTTTCCTATAAAGATCCTGAAACAGGGAAACTTCTTCAAAGAAATATGCCCGAGCTTTATCATGAAAATGGGTATGTATATACCCTCATTGTGATGGCCATAATTGCTTTGCTTCAAATTTTGTTTTTTCTGCGCAAAGGATGGTTTAGGTAATAACATTATTAATTCAATATTAAAAACAGGTTTATTCCTCAAAAAACCTTTAGAAAGGCCTCATTTTTGTATTTTAGCAAGCGATGCAGTCATTCGAACTCGATAAAAGCGATCTTCAGCGTATTAAACAGGCGCTAGAAACTGATGATGAAGCTCTAATCGCTTTATTATCAGAGTATCATGCTTCGGAAATTGCCATCCTGTTCGATAACCTTTCTCCGGAAGCACGCGAGCGAATTGTAAATATTCTCCCTCTGGAAATTGCTACAGAAGTAATTTCTGAAATGGATGTTGAACTGCATCCTGAAAAACTCCTAAACAATCTTCATCCCGAGAAACGAACAGAAATTGTTGAAGAGATGGATTATGATGATGCCGCCGACATTATCAGCCTTTTATCCGAAGAACATCAGAATGAAATTCTTGAAGGAATTGACAAAGACGATGCGTCTTCCATTCGAACTCTTTTAACCTACGACGAAGACACCGCCGGTGGTTTAATGAATACACAGGTGCTAAAAGTAAATAGCAGCCTGACAAAAAAAGAAGCTCTAGAAGAAATTATCCGCCTTTCTGAAGAGATGGAGGAATTTTACACCATCAATGTAGTCGACAATGCGAACCACCTTGTCGGGATAGTTTCTCTGAAAGATATTATAAAGTCGAAATATTCAGTTCATATACGAGAGTTGGTAAAAGATGATTTCGTTTTTGTAAAAGCCAATACCGATCAGGAAGAAGTAGCAAAGCTACTTTCTCAATATAATCTTACCAGTATTCCGGTGGTCGACGATGAAATGCATCTTTTAGGGCGCATTACATTTGATGACGTGATGGATGTTCTACAGGAAGAGAACACCGAAGATATGCTAAAGATTTCAGGGGTATCTGAAGATGAAGAGCTTTCAGGTAACTGGAAGGAAGCTGTAAAAAGCCGGCTCCCATGGCTGATATTAAACCTGGGGACCGCTTTTCTCGCCGTATCGGTTATTCGGTATTTTGAGCCAACCATCGCGAAATTAGTAATACTTTCAGGATACATGACAATGATTGCCGGCATGGGAGGAAATGCGGCAACTCAAGCCCTGGCAGTAACCGTTCGTCGTATTTCATTGAATGATTTAACAGATGCTCAGGCATATAGAACTGTGTTAAAGGAATTTACTGTTGGACTGATAAATGGCGCTGTAACTGGTTTTATAGTATTTCTCTTCGCAGTTTTTTATGATGCGCAACCTTTACTCGGACTAGTTGTTTTTCTGGCAATGACAGGGAATCTTTTGATTGCTGGAGTTACAGGTTCTTCTATCCCTTTGTTTCTAAAACGTGTTGGCATTGATCCTGCCATTGCCTCATCTATAATCATTACAACGTTTACCGACGTTTTTGGCTTTATGCTTTTGCTTGGATTGGCCAGTCATCTGCTTTTGTGATAATTAAAAGCCCATTGCAACCGTTATCCTCTCTCAATCTCCAAATTTCTTTTAAATTTGCCGATATTATATATTGATATGACCGAGATCAGACACGACTGGACCAAGGAAGAAATTTCAGAAATTTATCATAGCCCGTTACTGGATTTAATATACCGTGCTGCAACAATTCACCGTCAGAATAAAGATTATTCTGAAGTACAAATCAGCAGTTTATTATCAATTAAAACAGGTGGTTGTACCGAAGATTGTTCTTATTGCCCTCAGGCGGCGCGATACAATACCGGAGTTGATGTGCAAGCTTTAATGTCTCTTGATGAGGTTACTGCTGCTGCGAAAAAAGCAAAAGACGGAGGCGCTTCACGTTTATGTATGGGTGCAGCCTGGAGAGAAGTTCGCGACAATCGCGATTTTGATAAAGTAATTGATATGGTGAAGGCTGTGAATAGCTTGGATATGGAGGTTTGTTGTACTCTGGGTATGCTTACGGAATCTCAGGCTGGCAGACTGGCAGATGCCGGTTTATATGCATATAACCATAATCTGGATACTTCTGAAGATGATTACAAGCGAATAATTACCACCAGAACATTCGACGATCGGCTAAAAACAATTGAAAATGTTCGCAAAGCGAAAATAAGCGTTTGCAGCGGCGGAATAATTGGTTTAGGCGAAACTGTTGAAGACAGGGTTTCAATGTTAAGAACCTTGTCTAATATGCAAAAGCATCCCGAGTCGGTTCCTATTAATGCATTGGTTCCTGTAAAGGGAACACCGATGGAAAATCAACCGCGAGTGCCAATATGGGATATGCTGCGAATGATTGCAACCGCGAGGATTATTATGCCCAAAACCGTAGTACGTCTCTCGGCCGGAAGAACAGAAATGAGTTTAACAGATCAGGCTTTTTGTTTTATGGCGGGTGCTAATTCAATATTTGCTGGAGATAAGTTGTTAACCACACCAAACCCTGCCTTTAATGAAGATATGCAAATGTTTGAATTGCTGGGATTGAAACCACGCGAGGCGTTTAAAAACGGGCGGCCGGTCGGTGCTGAAGTGGCGGCTCAGGAATCATCCTTATAATACATCTGAATTAATAGGGATGATTGAAAAATCATCCCTCCGTATGCTTATGAAGCCGAAAATAATCTACGTATACGATGCTCTCTGCGGCTGGTGCTACGGCTTTAGCCCTGTTATAAAGTCTATTTACGAACGCTATCAAGATCGTTTTGATTTCGAAGTACTAAGCGGTGGAATGATGCTGGGTTCGAGAACGGGACCTATAAGTGTTGTTGCTCCTTATATTAAAACAGCTTATCACACGGTTGAAGAAATCACCGGAATTGTTTTTGGCGAGGGCTTTTTAAGGGAGGTTGAAAAAGGGGAAATGATCCTTGATTCTGAAAAGCCTGCAATTGCGCTCTCAGTGTTTAAATCATATTTTCCTCAGCAAGCCATCCTCTTTGCTCATGATATTCAAAACTGCATAAATTTCGACGGTAAGGAACCAAACGACGACGAAATGTATCGGTATCTTGCAGTAAATTTTAGTATTGATCCTGATGAATTTGTTCACAAAATGCATGAGGAGTCATTTAAACAGGCCGCTTATTACGATTTTGCCTTAGCTAAACAACTGCAAGTATCTGGATACCCTGCTGCATTTATTCAATCAGCGGATAATCATTTCTATATGATAGCTAAGGGATTTACACAATTACAAGATCTGGAAGCACGCATCGAGAAAGTTTGGGATGAAATGAAGTCCGATTCGGAGGTTTGACAAGGTTACCAGCTAACGAACTTAGACCGGAATTGCTTCTTTACCATTGGTTTCGCCCATCTTTTCGCAAATCTTTAATAAATCTCCCGAAACTTTATTTATAAATTCCAATTGCTCTGCAATCAGCTTGCTGTCAATAGTATCTTCTATAATTTTGATAGAAGGTTCTGTAATGCGTATTTCCGCCACTTCTATATCACTTTTCTCGTCCTTTAATAAGGTTATTGCATCAAATAACTGGTACAGTGCTTTTCTAATAATACGGATATGTTGTGGATTTACCTGCCGATTTTCATCGCTCTTCATTGTCGCAACGAGCGTTGCAATGTACGATGAAAGCATATGGCTAAGCACCAAAAATTTGTTTACCTCACGTACGTTCTTTTGTTTGTTTTTAGGCTCAGAAAGCATTCGCTGCAAGGCTGAACCCATATTTGCCGAACTTAAATACAATTCTTTTCTGATCAGCTTATATTCAGTGATATTAAATCCCTTGCCAGTTAATCCTTCGGCGATGTCTTGCAGATAATTATAGTTAGCCACCAGGAGTTTTCGCATATAGTTTCTTAACTGAGGATATTCCCATGAAGGGAAAATAAAGTAGCTGGCGATTAAGGCAATGAAAGAGCCTATAAAAGTATCCGTAATTCGCTCACGAACAATATTCAGATCGCCCATTCCTATAAAGCTAAACATGATAAGAATAAAAGGTGTCATAAACAGAACACTTACCACATAATTTAAACGTTGAAAACTGTAAGCACCAATCATGAAAACTAGTAGAAATGCGAATCTCCAGGTTTCATCTTTCACAAAATAGATGATTAAAGCTCCCGCCAGCCCCCCTATAAAAGTGCCTATTAAACGTTCATAGTTTCGTTGTTTCGTTAAGCTGAAAGCAGGCTTAAGAATCACCAGGATGGTCAACAATATCCAATAGCTATGTGCGCCGGTAGTGATTTTAGAAATCAAATAACCTATAACACACACGATAGCTACGCGTATCGAATGCCGAAATATGGAAGATTGGAATGTAATATTTTCTAGAAAAAGCTTTATATCTAAGCTTTGATGTGATACAAATCGTCCCAGATCTGTTTCTGAACTAAGCGTCAGAGCATTCACTTTTTTATCTTTAAAATAACTGTAAATTGTATGTATGCGATTTATTATCGTCCGCATGTTGACCAATATTTTCTTCAGGACCAAATTGTTTTCCACTTGATCAATACTGGCTTTTAACTGCTCTAATTGCGGTTGAAAATCATATAAAGGTCTTGGTCTCTCATTGGCATTTATATCAACCCCTAAGTTTTCCAGCTCATTGCCAATGTTTTTGATGATGTTTCGGAACTTTTTTAAAACGCCTGTTTGGCCATAAACCGACCGGATGGTTTGATAATCATAATGAGAAGCCATGCTGTGTTCAAACAGATCATTTATATCCGAAAAGATCAGTATAAGTAAGCGGGCGGTGTTTGTTTGATTTTTTGTAATCATTTTGTCCTTGAACAAAACCTCACGAACGGTGTCTTGCTGCTCATGAACTATGATTTGCTGATCGATGAGTTTTTTATAATTGTCGTCAGGGCTTTGATCCAGGTTATAAAACTCCGCTTTTAATTTAATGTATTCGCCAACTTTGATTACGCACTCGCCTAACGTGTGCTGAGCAATACGGTAAGGGCGCAATTGTGCAACGGCAAGGCTTAAAGTCATATACCAAATTCCCCCAGCTGCAAGAAGAGCCGCATATTTAAATAAAGTATATGCGTTGAAGTTTTGATCTATGGTCAAGATCATAATGATCAATACGGCTGTAGAAATAGACGAAGCACGGTTACCATAAATATTGAACATCGAGAAAAAGAAAGACAGTAAAAAGATTTCAATTGCTACTAAATACGCAAATTGATTTATCAAACCGGTGATGATAGCTACGATAAGCATAAATGCAATGCAGGCAAGCATTGCGTTTCTTTTATGACTAACCGGACCGGCGTTATCAGGTATGCTTGTTGTAATGGCGCCCAGAGAGATAGTGATTCCGGTTTCAAGCTGACCCATTTGTGCAAAAATTAACGGTGGTAGCAACACCCCAAACGTAATTCTCAATCCGTCTGAAAAATACTGACTGAAAATGAATCGTCTTATTTCCTTAGCTTGCTGTATATCTATTTTTTGCATTCTGTCGCTCTATTTAAAAATCTTAAAAACAGAGAATTAATTTCTTTTATCGATTTTAGATAGTTTTTGGCAGATCATTGTGTTGAATTGATCTAAAATGTTGATAAACAGAGGTTTTACGTTGATAACCTGTTAATAACTAATCTATTTTTTCCTTGGTTCTAATACCCACATGTCGTACCTTAGATAGTATCAAACACAGCGTACTTTGATTGCCTCAAAATAAGAAAAGAACTTCGGTTTTTACTTATGAAAAGAGCGAAAGCTTTGAGTAGGCATACCGGAAAATAGATGATCCCTACGGGGAAAGAAGATGTTGAAGGTAAAACAAAGATTTGCGTGAAAAGCAGATTTGTCAAAGAAACGGGATTTGATTGCTTTATAGAACTACGGTTTTATAAGGTTGAACGGGAATCTAACTTGTAAGAGAAGGGTTCCCGTTTTTTTATGCCTTTTATAATCTCATTTTTTACATTTTTCTCTAAATTGCCTTTATGCAGGCTAAGGATAAAGGCAATCTTCAAAGAAAAATATTCGTGTTAGACACCTCCGTTATTTTACACGATCACGCGGCATTCAGAAATTTTCAAGAACATGATGTAGCCATCCCAATTCAGGTTCTGGAGGAACTTGATAACTTTAAAAATGGAAATGAAAATCGCAATTTCGAGGCCAGAAGCTTTATCAGAATCATAGATGATATTTCACATGATGATCTGGTTAGTGACTGGCTGCCCATAGGCGGTGCAAGCCGTGGTAAGTTTAAGATTGTACTCGACGAAAAAACAACATTAGCCGATGCCGAAGCTATTTTTGGAGCCGGAAAGTTCGATCACCGAATTTTGAATTCTGCAATTTTTCTCCAATCTCAACACCCTGAAAAAAAGGTAATTCTTGTTTCAAAAGATATTTGTTTACGACTAAAGGCTAAAGCGCTTAATATTTACGCCGAGGATTATGAAACAGGAAAAATTAAAAATCTTGACCAATTATATACAGGTAGCAGCCTGTTTGAGAATATTCCAGAGAAACATCTCACAGACCTAAAACGCGGGGTTTTGGCCCCAGATAAGTTGGGAATTGATTCTCTGCCGGGAAATCATTTTTTATTATTGAAAAGCAAGAAATATAAAGATGTATCAGCTTTTTACAGTAAAAAAGATGCAAAGCTCATTCAGTTAGGGCCTCAGGAGGCATTTAGGATCTCCAGTTTAAATCCTGAACAGGCGTTTGCCATGCATGCCTTGCTGAATCCTGATATTCAGCTAATAACTATTCAGGGGAATGCCGGAACCGGTAAAACGTTGTTAGCGCTGGCTTGCGCATTAGAACAAAGACGGGATTACCGGCAAATTTTAGTATCCCGGCCCATTGTTCCTCTAAGCAATAAAGATATCGGATTTTTGCCTGGAGATATAAAGTCGAAGGTTGATCCTTATATGACCCCGATTTGGGATAATCTAAAATTTATCAGAGACCAATTCGCTGACGACCCTAAAATTCAGCTGAAGCTTGACGAGTTGGTTAATAATGAGAAAATCGCGATTTCTCCACTAGCCTTTATTAGAGGAAGAACTTTAACTAAGTTGTTCTTTATAATAGATGAAGCACAAAATCTTACACCTCATGAGGTGAAAACCATAATTTCAAGAGCAGGGGAGGGCACAAAAGTGGTGTTTACCGGTGATATTTATCAGATTGATACACCGTATCTTGATTCTGAAAGTAATGGACTCTCTTATTTGATCGATAAAGCGAAATCTCATCCTTTGTATGCGCATATAACTTTACAAAAAGGCGAAAGAAGTGAGTTGGCTAACTTGGCTAATGAACTTCTGTAAGGCTTTCCCTAGTTAATCAGAGGGTCAGTGAAAATTCCAGATAATGCTGATGGTTTGAATGGTTTTTCTATATACCCCGTCACATCCTCTAGTGCGATAGCTCTGTTAATTTCACTCTCAATAACAGAGGAGGATACTATGTAAATTTTTATTTTTTTCTGAATGTGAGATTTCAACACCGCAAATTGCTGCAAAAATTGCCATCCGTTTATAACAGGCATATTCAGGTCTAAAAAGATAATATCCGGTAATATTTCAGGGCATTCTAAGTTTTCGTGAAAAAAACTAAGAGCATCATATCCATTATCAAAGGATATAATATGTTTTGATAACCCCTGAAGCTGAATCGTTTTTTCTATCGTGAAATGATGAATTTTGTCGTCATCAATAATACATACTGTTTCCATTATTATACATATACAAAAAACATGCAAAGAGATATAGGCTCTATTTTTGGGTATTTGACTAGTGTTTTAGTAAAAAATTCCTCAGACAGGAGGGCAAGTGTGGAAATTTATCTCAATATTGGATGATCGCGCCCGAAGAAAGGCTAAAATATATCAATGTTGTACTTCACAGCTTCCAAATGATCGTCCTCTCGACCTTCCATAAACAGCACTACTTTATATTCTGTTAAGTTATCATTAAAGCCCAAAAACATTCTTCTAAAACATTTTTTCAAGATGGGAGTAAGAAGTAAACATAAAACTTCGCAATAATGAGGGAAGTCTTTTTTTAATACAGTGTCATAGAAGTCGTTACGATTAAAATCAGACATGTTGATCGTTAATATCCCTGCATTAAAAAAACCGCTTATTAATTCTCCCCTGGCATCAGACGACAGTCTGTCTAACCATTCTTCAGATAGCTCTTCAAAGATTGTATTATTGAGATTAATGGTTATTAACTGTCGGTACAGATTTAACATGCAACACTTCTACTAATGATAACTTATGGAAGTATCCTCAATTTTAATTCCAAAAACTTTTTTTAAAATTAAAATTAAAAGTCCTGAAAAAAAGATTGGCTTAACTGCTTTGGAATGAATTAAATACATTTTTACTTTTTTTCGTTATTTATGTTTCAATAAATTCGCCTTGTTTATTAGACATTTAATTGTAGGTTAATAAAGGCAGATTCTTTGTTTCGTGCAGATTAAATAGAGTCGAGATGTTTGCGCAGATTTGATCCTTTAGCTTTAAAGTTTTTAGGTGTTAGCCCCGTTATCTTTTTAAATTGAGAAGATAAATGAGCCACACTACTGTATCCATTTTTATAAGCGATTTCACTTAAACTAAGTTCGTCGTATATGAGCATTTCTTTGACCCGCTCAATTCGTTGGTTTATAAGAAACTTTTCTATTGTAATACCTTCTACTTCGGAAAAGAGATTACTTAATTGAGAATAATCTTTGTTTAGTTGATGTGAGAGAACGTCCGAGAGTTTATGCTTTACTTTATCCTCTGAATGATGTACCTGAGATATAATAATATTCTTTATCTTTTCAATCGTTTTCTGCTTTTGATCGTCAAGTAGTTCAAATCCCAGCTCATTTAATTCATTACTTAAGGTGATGCTTTGTTCTTTTGTAAGACTATCCTTTAGAATAACTTCGCCTAGCTGGATATGTAAAGGTTCAATGCCGTTCTGCTTCAACTGATTTTCAACAGCTGAAATACAGCGTCTGCAAACCATGTTTTTTATATAAAGCTTTTGCATCAGTATTTATATTTATAGCTTCTCGCCATGCTGGCTCAAATCTAAGCCGATACGTTCTTCTTCGCCAGACACCCTTAGCGGAGAAATCATATCAGTGATTTTCAGCAATAGTAATGAGCCGAAAAAAGCAAAAATTGAAACACAGATTAAAGCAAGTGTCTGCACTGCGAATAACCTGAATTCTCCAAAGATAAGTCCATTTACTGTTACTACGTCAGGATTAATTGCTTTGGATGCAAAAACACCCGTTAACAGCATGCCAACCATACCACCCACACCATGGCAGGGAAATACATCAAGGGTATCGTCGATTGATGTTCTGGTGCGCCAATCTACAACAACATTGCTTACAAGAGATGAAATGATGCCTATTGCCAGCGAGTGAGGGATGGTAACAAACCCAGCCGCCGGAGTAATTGCTACGAGGCCAACCACGGCTCCAATACATGTGCCCATGGCGGAAGGTTTCCGACCTTTAAATGCATCGAAGAAGATCCATGCCAAGGCTGCTGCCGATGATGATGCCATCGTAGTGCTTAAAGCGATTACCGAAAGCTTTCCCGATCCAAAAGCCGATCCCGCATTAAATCCAAACCAGCCAAACCAAAGTAAGCCGGTTCCTAGTAATACATAAGTGATTCTGGCGGGATTGTGATTTGGTTCATTTCGGCGTTTTAAATAAAGTGCAGAAGCTAGTGCCGCCCATCCGGCAGACATATGAACCACTGTTCCTCCTGCAAAATCTAACACCCCTAATTTTGCTAAAATGCCGTCCGGATGCCAGGTAGCATGTGCAAGTGGTGCATATATAAAAATGAAGAACAGACAAATAAAGAGTACATAGGAAATAAATCTGATTCGTTCCGCAAAAGCACCTGTGATTAAAGCAGGCGTGATAATAGCAAACTTTAACTGGTACATAGCAAATAAGGCAAAGGGGATAGTGGGCGCTAATTCCCACGGTGCTCCGTCGATCACGCCGTTCATCATAAAAAAGTCAAGTGGATTTCCAATAAAACCACCAAAACTCTTTCCAAAAACCAGGCTGAAGCCAAAAACAAACCAAATTACAGTGATCACCGCCAGGCATATATAGCTCTGAAGCATGGTCGAAATCACATTTTTTTTGTTAACCATTCCTCCATAAAAGAAAGCAAGTCCAGGAGTCATAATAAATACAAGAGCGGTTGCTGTTAGCATCCAGGCCGTATCGGTAGAACTTATACCCCCATACTGAATTTCTGATTTAGGGATTGATGGGAAAAAGAAACATAAACTTAAAATAACCAGAAGGAAAAGGAAGGGAATCTTATATAATTTTTTTGACATTTGTTGGTGTTGATTCGGGCGGCAAATATATTTTAAATAATAGGAATTAGCGAAATCAAAAAGTTTAATCGCTCTGGTTTTTCAGCAAACCATCAGATTTAATCCCTGCGCCGCCTATTCAAAAATAATCGTTCTGTTGCCCGAAATGAAAACGCGGTCTTGAAATACCAGTCGCATTGCCTTACTTAAAACCGATTTTTCTATCTCTTTCCCTGCTATCACCATTTCATGAGGTCCGAATGTATGATTTACAGGAATTGTTTGTTGTACAATAATTGGCCCTTCATCTAAATCATTGGTCACAAAATGTGCCGTTGCTCCTAACAATTTTACACCTCTTTCATATGCTTGCCGGTATGGATTGGCTCCAATAAAAGCGGGTAAAAATGAATGATGGATATTGATGATCTTATTTGTAAAGTGTTCGACAAAGTTGGGAGATAAAATCCTCATAAACTTTGCCAATACGATATAATCTAAATCATAGCCACTTAAAGTTTGAATCAGTTCTTTCTCAAATTCTTCCTTAGATCTATTTTCATGCGATATGTAATGAAAGGGAATATCGAATCGCTCAGTAAATGATTGAAGAATATTGTAATTCCCCGCCACGCAGCAAACCCGGGCGTCTAGGGTATTGAAGAAATGTCGCACAAGTGCATCACCAAGACAATGATATTCTTTTGTAACAAGTACTGCAATCCGTTTCTCGGTTTTGGGATTGATGCTTAATTGGGCCTGCTCGGGCAATCCTTCTAAAAGCTCATTTCGAAGTTTATCCTCATTGAATATTTCTCCAGAAAGTTCTATGCGCGCAAAAAAGCGATTGCCCGCTTCGTCAACAAATTCACGCATTGCAGTAATATTTAGATCGTGTTGGGCTAAAACTTTTGTAATTAAAGCTACAAGTCCTACTTCGTCCTTACAGTGAATAAGGATTAATGATTTCTTCATGAACAAAGATATTTCATTTTTAGCTTTCAAGAAATAATTAGTTGATCTGCTGTTATGTATCCGCTTTTTCTTTTTAAGCAAAACAGTTTGTCATAACTGGTGTTACAAAGGTAAAATCACTTAAATAATTTAAATCATGAAAAAGCTAATCTATACACTTACAGCAGTTATTTTGTTGGGTTTATCGACGAATACGTCAGTTGCGGCTGATAAAACATCGCCTAAAGAACTAACGGAACAGCAACAAGCTCAATTGCAACAGGTTCAACGCAGAGTTGAAGAGATAAAAGCAATGGACAAATCAGACCTGACCCGTCAGGAGCGTAAAGAATTAAAAAAAGAGTTAAGAGAAATGAAATCTCAGGCTCAGGCTATAACTAGCGGTGGTGTTTATCTTTCTGTTGGAGCTATCATTATCATTATTTTGTTATTGATTCTTATACTATAATAAAATCCGTCTACCATGAACGCATCAGGACAAACCCACGACCATAATAAAATTCGGAAATGGGCCGAAGAGCGTGGAGGTATTCCTACAAAAATAAAAGATACCGGAAGAGCTGATGACGAGGGAGTGTTAAGAATTCATTTTCCGAAGAACAGCGATAATAATGACCGGTTTGAAGAGATTAGTTGGGAAGATTTTTTTGAAAACTTCGATGAAAATAAATTGGAGTTTCTTTATCAGGATAAAAAGGCCGATGGAGAAACAAGCACCTTCCATAAATTCATTGAAAGGAAATAATTTAAATAAAAAGGCTGCTTTAGGGCAGCTTTTTTATTGAGTTAAACATCGAGGATTGCTTCCTGTAATCTATTCTGATTGTCTGTCGGCCTAATAGACAGAGATATTACATAATTTACTGGTTTGTGTCTTGCCCCGGATTTTGGTAAGACGACAGTATTTTTTTTAAATCATCCGGCGTATCAACAGCCTGATTTTCAATGTCTGTTATTGCTACTTTGATTCTATATCCATTTTCAATCCAGCGTAGTTGCTCTAAGGCTTCGGCTTTTTCCAAACTTGATACCGCCAGCTTTGTGATAGTTTTCAGAATGCCTATCCTATAGCCGTATATTCCAATATGCTTGTAAAATGTATGCGAATCAATCCAGTGCTGAAGTTCAATATTTCGAAGATAGGGGATCGCTGTCCTACTAAAGTAGATAGCCTCAGAATTTGAATTAAGGATCACTTTAGGAGAATTCGGATTGTGTAATTCTTCGCTTGTATTGATTTTCTTTACCAGCGTAGCCAGCTCTGTGCCTTCCGACTCGAAGCAAGTGCATAGCATATCAATTTGTTTAGGATCTATAAATGGCTCATCACCCTGAATGTTAATCAATATATCGAAGCCAGGGAGCTTTTCAGCTACTTCCGCACATCTGTCCGTACCGCTTTGATGATCCGCTGATGTAAGAATTGCACGACCGCCAAAAGCTCTTACATGCAAGAGAATGCGTTCGTCATCTGTTGCTACAACAACTTCATCTAATTTAGCCGACTGTAGGGCTTGTTCATATACTAACTGTATCATGGTTTTGCCATTGATATCTATCAATGGTTTACCAGGAAATCGGGTCGAGGCATATCGGGCAGGAATAATTCCAAGAATGCGCATTTTTTTTCTTTAAATTAAAACAGTCCGTTTGTTTCTCGCTGAACTTTTTCAATGATTGCACCTAAATCTTCCGGTTTATTCGCAAAATCCAGACTGTCTTTATCAAGAATTAATAGTTTGCCTTCTTTATATCCATTAATCCACTTCTGGTATTTATCGTTTAGTTTAGAAAGATAATCTAAGCGAATCCCTGCTTCATACTCACGGCCTCTGCGTTGAATATTATTCACTAAAGTTGGCACAGATGCTTTAAGATAAATAAGCAGGTCTGGTGGTTTGATAAAAGAAGTCATATTATCAAAAATAGCCCTGTAGTTTTCATAGTCGCGGGATGTCATCAATCCCATATCATGCAAATTCTCTGCAAAGATGTAAGCATCCTCGTAAATGGTTCTGTCTTGCACAATATTGTGAGAGGCTGTCTGGATTTCGCGAATTTGTTGAAAACGACTGTTGAGGAAATAGATCTGAAGATTGAAGCTCCAGCGCTTCATGTCATTATAAAAATCCTCGAGGTAGGGATTATTGTCGATGGCTTCGTATTGAGCCTCCCAGGCAAGGTGTTTTGATAATAATTCCGTTAAGGTAGTTTTTCCGGCTCCTATATTTCCTACAATGGCGATGTGCATCCTATAAATGTATAATTCAAATTTGAAATTCGAAAGGCTAGCGGTTAAAAACTTTTGAACCCAATTAGTTCACGTACCTCTTTAATAGTTTTTAAAGCACTCATATTTGCTTTATCTGCACCATACCTGGAAACCTCACGTAAGTAAGCAGTATTTGCGGCTATGTCGTTTATTCGCTCGCGGACGGGCTCTGTAGCTATTATCATATCTTCTGCCAGCTGCTTTTTTAAATCGCCGTAACGAATCTGACAGGTATTATATAGATCATTGAAGTGATCGAATGTTTCTTGCGATGATACCACCTTCATTAAATCAAATAAATTCTGGATAGCATCCGGCTTTTCTGAATTTTGCTCAGTCGGTCCGCTATCAGTCACAGCACGCATCACCTTTTTACGAATAACTTCCGGACTATCAGATAAATATACAGCATTCGCTTCACCTTCAGATTTTCCCATTTTTCCTTTGCCATCCAGGCCTGGAATCTTTACCAGTTTTTGAGTGAAATTAAAAGCATAAGGCTCAGGGAAATATTCGGTATTGTACATCCTGTTAAAGCGGTTTCCAAAGGTTCTGGCCATCTCAAGGTGTTGCTCCTGATCTTTACCTACCGGCACTTTTGTTGCTTTGTGAATTAGAATATCTGCGGCCATAAGTACCGGGTAGGTGAGTAAACCGGCATTCACATTATCAGGCTGAGCTCTTACTTTATCTTTAAATGATGTACTTCTTTCCAATTCGCCCATATAAGCATTCATATTTAAGTACAGGTATAACTCCGCTATTGCGGGGATATCTGACTGCACGTAAATAGTAGCCTTTTCGGGATCGATACCTGCTGCTAAATATTCAATAAGAACCTGCCTTACGTTAGCATGCAAATTTTCGGGAGTAGGATGGGTGGTTAGCGAATGATAATCAGCAATAAAAAAAAAGCAATTATACTCATGCTGCATTTTAACGAAGTTTTGAACTGCTCCGTAATAATTTCCTAAATGTAATTTTCCGGTACTTCTAATACCGCTTACAACAGTTTCCATACATGGGCGAAAGTAAGGAATTTTTATATTTTTGAGCCCAATGAAGCTGATATTGAAAAAGTGCCACAGATTGGTGTACCTGACGGGGGTGGTTTTTTTCTTTGCGCTGCTATACCCTTTTCTTTTTTTCTATTCCCGAAAGGTTTCGAGGTATGCAACATTAAACCACATACGTAGATTGTATGCTCATTTAAGTTCTGCATTAGCCGGCTTTGTATTTATATTTAGGAAGGAGACACCAATTGACTGGTCCAGAACCTACATAATCTGTTCAAATCACGCTTCGAACCTCGATATTCCTGCCATTACTTTAGCTGTTAAAACAAACTTTGCGTTCATGGGAAAACATGAGCTGCTTGATAATCATCTGTTAAAGCTTTTTTTCGAAACGATCGATATCCCATTAAACCGGGAAAGTAAAATGTCGGCTTTCAGGGCCTTTAAAAAAGGCGAGGAGTATCTAAAAAAAGGAATGAGCCTGGTTATTTTTCCAGAAGGCAAAATAGGAGACGATTATCCGCCGGTACTAAACGACTTTAAAAACGGTCCATTTCGATTAGCTATTGAACAGCAAATTCCGATTATACCGGTTAGTATATTAAATGTTTGGAAGAAAATGTGGGATGATGGCTCAAAATATGGAACAAGACCGGGAATTTGCGATATTTGCATTCACCAACCGGTCGAAACCACTGGTTTAACTTTGGCTGATAGCGAGGAGTTAAAAAACAAAATATATAAAATAATACACTCAGAACTGGAATATGAATATAGATAACGACACGATTGCAAAAATGGCGCATCTGGCCAGATTAGACGTTAATGTGAATGAGCAGGAATCGTTATTGAAAGACATGAACAACATTTTACATTTTATGGAAAAATTAAATGAGCTTGACACCAGCGAGGTGGAGCCTTTAATTTATCTAACCGACGAAGAGAATGTTTTTAGAGAAGATGAAGTACACCGAGAAATTACCCCGGCCGAGGCGTTAAAAAATGCGCCTATGCAAAACGGGTCGTATTTTCAGGTGGCTAAGGTGATTGATAAAGGATAGTTATTTGTCCCTATCTTCATCATCAAACTGCTCTTCAATATATTTTATTCTTGTTTTACCATGAGGACTGGGTATCCCGTCCCGATCCATATTCACAAATACCATTTTATCAATTGTTAAAATGCTTTTTCTTGTGATTTTATTCCGTACTTCACAGCATAAGGTAATGGAAGTGCGCCCAAAATGAGTTGCTGTTATACCCAACTCAATAATATCACCCTGTTTGGCCGAACTTACAAAATCTATTTGCGAGATGTATTTTGTGACAACGCGCTCGTTTTCTAACTGTACGATGGCATAAATTGCGGCTTCTTCATCAATCCAACGTAGTAAACTACCTCCAAATAATGTGCCGTTAGGATTTAAATCTTCGGGTTTAACCCATTTTCGTGTATGGAAATTCATAAGCTTCGTTTGTTTAAATTTAAAAACTTAGACGATTATATTAGTGCAGAAAATGTAAAAGTCTAAATTGATATTAACAAACCGACATTTTTCAACAATCGGCCGAAATAAAAGCAATTTTATTACTTTAAAGCACTCATGAAAATTTATACTAAAACCGGCGATAAAGGGTTTACTTCTTTAATAGGAGGAGTTAGGGTTCCGAAATATCATCTGCGTATCGAGAGTTACGGCACTGTTGACGAGTTAAATTCTTATATCGGATTAATTCGTGATCAGGTTGTTTCTGATTCATATAAGCGTATATTAAAGGAGATACAAGACAGGCTATTTACAATAGGTTCGGTCTTGGCCTCTGATCCAGAAAAATCCCGGATGAAAGTTCCGGACTTAACACAAGAAGATATTGAATTACTTGAAGGAGAAATTGATTCAATGGATTCGGTTTTACCTCAATTAAAACATTTTATTTTACCCGGTGGCTCTACGGCAATATCCTGTTGTCATGTGGCAAGATGTATTTGTCGGAGGGCAGAACGAATAACGGTGCAACTTTCTGCCGAAAGTTTCGTAGATGAAAAAGTTGTGGTGTATTTGAATAGGTTAAGCGATTACTTATTCGTGTTAGCACGAAAATTGTGTTTTGATGATGGAATTGAGGAAAATGTATGGATTCCTCGATTATAAAAGTTTGAAAAAAATATTTTAAATTCTTATAATTATTATTATACTTTTGCGACAAAATTTAGAACTTAAAACTTAGAAATATATGTACTGGACATTAGAATTAGCCTCACACCTGGAAGACGCTCCATGGCCTGCAACAAAAGACGAATTAATTGATTACGGTATCCGTTCTGGGGCACCAGTGGAAGTTATCGAAAATCTTCAGGCTTTGGAAGATGACGGTGAGCCTTATGAGAATATAGAAGAAATTTGGCCTGATTACCCCACAAAGGACGATTTTTTCTTTAATGAAGACGAATATTAAAAAGCTTTGTCCCTTGACAGGGCTTTTTTTTTGAAATAATATTTTAATTAATTTAAACAAAAGTGCGTCCTCCGGTATTATTAGAGTATATATTGAAAATTAATAATTAATAATCAATCAAACCAAAACATAATACTATGGGAAATTTACTTTATTTGATCGCAGTTGTCCTGATAATTATCTGGGCTGTGAGTTTTTTCGGAGGATACGCAACAGGTGGTGTTATCCACATTTTATTAGTAATAGCAATTATTGCAGTATTGCTTCGTGTTATAAGAGGAGCAGTTTAGTCCGAATTGCATAAAAACAAATAATTTTAATCCGGCGAAAGCCGGATTTTTTTATGTCCGATGTTGAAGGTAGAATTCTGCTATCTGCATGTCTTCAGCAAACGTGATCTTAATGTTTTTATAATCGCCTTCCGTAACAGCTATTTCAATACCTCTTTTCTCAACTACAGAAGCATCATCGGTGAATTCCGGAGTATAATCTTGCAAATAAGCCTGTTTCAATAAACCTGATTGGAAAACCTGAGGTGTTTGCACAAGCAATATATCTTCCCTGTTTAATGCCCTGGTATGGTTACTCTCTTTTTTTCGTACCGAATCTTTGCTGGTTACAGCGGGTATAACCGCACCGGTTTGCTCTGCTAACCTGAAACTTCTTGTAATCAATTCATTTGAAACGATTGGGCGAACTGCATCGTGCACAGCAATTACGGAATCCTCTAGTATAACCTGAAGTGCATTTCTCACCGAATGGAAACGTTGCTCACCATTGTTTACCAGGGTAACCGGTATGTTGAAATTGAATTTTGCAATAAGCTCTGACCAGAGCGATTGGTATTCGGAATTTAAAACCAGAATAATTTCTGGTTTTAAATCAGAATAATAGAATGCTTCGATAGTATGCATTAGTACTGGTTTTCCTTGCAATAACAAAAATTGCTTTGGAATATCCGACTTCATCCGGCTTCCAGAACCGCCTGCTACTATGATAGCGTAGTATTTCATGTTGAGGGAGTTGTGAGTTGTAAGTTATAGGTTGTAAGCATCCTGCAACTCATAACATTCAACCTTCAACTAAATAATTAACATCGCATCACCATAGCTGTAAAAGCGATATTTTTCTTTTACTGCTACTTCGTAAGCATGCATTACATGCTCATAGCCGCCAAAAGCACTAACCATCATCAATAAGGTTGACTCAGGTGTGTGGAAATTAGTAATCATACTATTGGCAATGCTAAAATCGTAAGGAGGAAAGATAAACTTACTGGTCCAGTCATTTGCCTGTTTCAAGGTATGGTTTGCCGAAACCGCCGATTCAATGGCCCGCATACTGGTTGTTCCGACAGCACAAATACGGCGTTTTTCTTCAATGGCTTTGTTAACGATATCCGCTGCTTTCTGCTCAATAATGAATTGCTCAGAATCCATTTTATGCTTGGTAAGATCTTCGACTTCAACGGCGCGGAAGGTTCCTAAACCCACATGAAGTGTTACTTCTGCAAATTCAACACCTTTTAATTCAAGGCGCTTCATTAATTCGCGACTAAAGTGTAAACCAGCTGTTGGAGCAGCCACCGCACCTTCGTTTTTGGCGAAGATTGTTTGGTAGCGTTCTTTATCTTCAGCCGTAGCTTTACGTTTGATATATTTAGGAAGGGGCGTTTCCCCTAAGATTTCAATGTTTCTGCGGAACTCTTCTTCGGTACCGTCAAAAAGGAAACGGATGGTACGTCCGCGTGAAGTTGTATTATCCACAACCTCGGCAACAAGTAGATCATCATCCCCAAAGTATAGTTTATTTCCTACGCGAATTTTACGGGCGGGATCAACCAAAACATCCCATAAACGTAATTCTTTATTTAGTTCACGTAGCAAAAAGACTTCGATAGTAGCCCCGGTTTTTTCTTTGTTTCCGTATAAGCGAGCCGGAAATACTTTGGTATTGTTAAGAATCATCACATCCTTATCGTCAAAATATCCCAAAATATCTTTAAATATTTTATGCTCTATAGCTCCGGTTTTCCGGTCAAGTACCATTAAACGAGCCTCATCCCTCTGATTTGCAGGGTCATGAGCAATTAAAGAGTCGGGTAAATTGAATTTAAACTGCGATAACTTCATATTAAAATTATAAAAATTTCAGGGCTCAAATTTAGTTATTTTATTCTAAATAAGGTCCTTGTTTGAGTTTTTTCTTATTCGTAGCCAGCTGCACAGAGTTTGCGGATGCTACAGAGATTCGATTTCTTTAAGTAGCTCGTCTTTATTAATCGGCACAACTCCAACCGACTCGCAAACCAGTCCACCGGCAAGGTTTGCTATAGCTGCGGTTGCAAATTCATCATAGCCGGCAGCAAGGCATACAGCAGTTGTTGCAATAACAGTATCTCCCGCTCCGGAAACATCAGCGATATTTCTGATATGTGCCGGTATTATATTTCTTCCCTTTTGCGAATGCATATAAACGCCATACTCAGAAAGAGTTACCATTATCATCTTTGCGCCAAGCTGATTTTGGAGGTTTTGAACTGAGTGTTCAAGCTCTTCGTGATTGCGGGGGTCAAGATCGATTTTTAAACCTTCCCGTAATTCCTTTAAATTAGGCTTGAAGAGTGTTACGCCTTTGTACTTTAAGAAATTGCGTTTTTTAGGATCAACAACTGTGATTATGTTGTTTTGATTAGCCAGGCTTACAACCTGATCGATCAGGTATTCTGAGATAACTCCTTTGTCGTAATCTTCAAAAACAATCGCATCGATTTTTTGACTAGCTAATAATCCTGTTATTGCAGAAAGTAATTTTTCGGAATCTTGCTTTGAAATTTCTTCATCAATCTCGGCGTCAATTCGCAGCATTTGTTGATTATGGCCGATAACTCTTGTTTTAACGGTCGTTGGTCTGCTATCTAATTGAATTATTCCAGAAGTGGATAGATGGTTTTTTCGGAGGATGTCTATAAATTCATCACCTTCTTTATCGGCACCTACAACAGCGCAAATAATAGGGACAGCACCCAGTGCCTGAATATTAAGAGCAACATTTGCGGCTCCGCCTAGTCTATTTTCTTTTTTTCGTACCGAAATGATAGGTACAGGTGCCTCCGGAGAAATGCGTTCCACACTTCCCCAGAGGTACGAGTCCATCATGACATCGCCAATGATTAAGATACTAAGATTATTAAACTGCTGAAACAGCTTTTGCATCCTTTAACTGTCCTAGAGCATATTTAATTCTTGAAGCGGCGTCTATTAGTTTGTCTTCCGCAGCAGCATAGGATATACGTAAACCGTTCGGGTCGCCGAAAGAATCGCCGCTTACAACAGCAACATGTCCTGTGTTTAATAAATATAGAGCCAACTCATCGCCATTTGAAATTACGGCGCCATCAGGTGCCGTTTTTCCGAAGAATGAACGCACATCGGCGAAAAAGTAAAAGGCTCCGGCCGGAACATTCACTTTTAATCCTGGTATTTCTTTTAATAAGTTATAAACCAAATCACGACGTTTTAAGAAAACCTTTTGCATTTCCTTAACGCTGTCTAAGCTTCCAAGATATGCAGCCACACCGGCATGCTGGGTAATTGAACAAGTTCCGGAAGTAACCTGACTTTGTAACTTGTCGCAAGCATCAGCAATTTCTTTATTGCTTGCAGAAAAACCTAAACGCCAGCCTGTCATCGCGTAAGCTTTAGATAAACCGTTGATGATAATTACACGGTCTTTAACACTTGGAAACTCGGCGATCGAAACATGCTCTCCAATGAAATTGATGTGTTCATATATCTCATCAGAAATTATGTAGATGTTAGGATATTTTTCAAAAACCTTAACCAAAGCAGCCAATGCATCACGGGTGTAAACCGTCCCGGTTGGATTATTTGGCGAGGAGAACATAAACATCTTGGTTTTTGGCGTAATTGCTGCCTCAAGCTGTTCTGGGGTTATTTTAAAATCATTGTCAATTGTAGCGTTAATAAACACCGACTCGCCTTCGGCAAGTTTTACAAGTTCTGAATAAGAAACCCAGTATGGAGTTGGTATGATTACTTCGTCTCCGGGATTTATTAAGCACAGAATAGTATTGGCTAAGGCCTGCTTAGCGCCTGTCGATACTACTATTTGATCGAAATTGTAATCTAGTTTATTTTCGCGTTTAAGCTTCGCTGCAATAGCTTTTCTTAAATCCGGAATACCTGCTACCGGTGTGTAGTAAGAATAGTTTGCGTCAATCGCTTTCTTTGCAGCATCCTTTACGAAATCAGGCGTAAAAAAATCTGTTTCTCCAAGGCTCAAGCTGATAACATCAACGCCTTTTGCTGCTAATTCTCTTCCGAGTTTAGCCATTTTTATGGTTGCAGACTCGGCAAGATTGTTTATTCTGTTGGATAAGATACTCATAAGCGCAAATATATGAAGCCTTTACAGATTGCGACATAAAAAAATATCTTTTATCGCCATTTTCCCGTTTTTACATAACCATAGTAGTAAATTTGGCCCCAGCACAGTTTGGAGTAGTGGAGAGACAAAAAAAAATTATAGTATTTGCCTTAGTTATGAGCTTCTTGCTAATGCTGGGGAAATTCATTGCCTATTTTATAACGTCATCAAATGCAATCTTAACCGATGCAGCCGAGAGTATTGTTAATGTTTTAGCCAGTGCTTTCGCATTCTATAGCATTTATTTATCCGCTCAACCAAAGGATCTTAATCATCCTTATGGCCACGGTAAAGTTGAATTCTTTTCGATGTTTGTTGAAGGATTGCTTATTTCGATGGCCGGATTGCTGATAATCCTAAAATCAACCTACAATCTATTCTTTCCGGTCGAAGTTCAATTATTATTTAATGGTTCGATCATTATTGCGATTACTGGCTTAATGAACTTTTTTCTGGGAAGATTATTGATAAAAGAAAGCAAGGTGACGAACTCCTTAGCGCTATATGCTGACGGAAAACATCTTCTGACCGATGCCTACAGCAGTGTTGCGCTGGTTATTGGTTTGCTGATAATTCATTTTACCGGAATATTATTTCTTGATAGTTTTTTGTCCATTATCATGGGATTGTACATAATCTATAATGGATATATATTGATACGAAGATCCGTCGGTGGATTGATGGATGAATCTGATTTCAAGGTTGTACAACACGTCATCAGTATTTTAAATGAGAACCGGCATAATGCATGGATTGACATCCATAATCTCAGAACGCAGAGCTATGGGCACGAGCTGCACATCGATTGCCATGTTACACTGCCTTATTATTATGAATTGAATAAAGTGCATGATGAAATTTCGCAGATTGACACATTAATTAATCAGAAGGGATTTGTCCGGACCGAGTTCTTTATTCATGCAGATCCATGTTTACCTCAGTGTTGCCATTATTGCAGAATGGAAGCTTGTCCGGTTAGAAGTGAAGTTCAAACCAAAGATATTGCCTGGACTCCTGAAATTGTAACAAGAAATCAAAAGCATTTTGAATAAATGAGTTGTACGTTGTATGTTATAAGTTGTAAGTTTCGGACGCTTTTAAATTGTGTGTTATAAGTTAAGTTCCAGGCTATGTATAAGTTCAATGTTCGTGTTTATGGATTACTGATTAATGAATGTAATCAGATTCTTATCAGCGATGAGGAAGAATATGGCGTGCGATTCAGCAAATTTCCGGGTGGAGGATTAGAATACGGTGAAGGTTTGATTGATGCTTTAAAACGTGAATTTATCGAAGAATGCGAAATGCCGGTTGAAGTAACAGAACATTTTTACACGACCGATTTTTTCGTAAAATCAGCATTTAACGATAGCCAGATAATAAGCGTTTATTACCTGGTGAAGCCCTTACACGAGATCAATCTGAGGTGTAAGGATATAATTTTTGATTTTGATGATGATGGAGACATTCGTCAGGCCTTCAGGTGGAGAAACTTACATGAACTGGAATTAACAGATGTTACGTTTCCAACCGATCAGAGAATTGTAGAACTATTGAAAGAAAAATGGCAAAAAGCTTAGCGGAACGTGATAAAGCAATCATCTGGCATCCCTACACCCAGATGAAAACAGCGGCAGATCCTATTGGTATTGTTAAAGGAGAAGGAGTTTATTTAATCGATGAAACGGGAAGAAAATATATTGATGCTGTATCCTCATGGTGGGTAAACCTTCACGGACATTCACATCCGCATATTGCGAAAAGAGTGTCAGAGCAGCTGTATACTCTTGAGCATGCAATTTTTGCGGGTTTTACGCATCTCCCGGCAGTTGAATTGGCTGAAGGATTGTTAACTATTCTCCCTGCTAACCAGGCAAAAATATTTTATTCTGACAATGGATCGACGGCGGTTGAAGTTGCTTTGAAAATGTGCCTCCAGTATTGGAGCAATAAAGGTGAACCGCGTAAGAAAGTACTTGCTTTTAATAACTCTTATCACGGCGACACCTTTGGCGCCATGTCGGTAAGCGCCAGAAGTGCATTTACGGCGCCTTTCGAAAGCTTGTTGTTCGATGTCGTTTATATTGATACCCCAAATGCGGAGAATATTGAAGATATCAAATCTCAAATATCAAATCTCAAATCTCAGATTTCCTCTTTTATATACGAACCCTTAGTGCAGGGATCGGCGGGGATGTTAATGTATGAGGCAAAATATCTGGATGAACTTTTAGATCATTGCCGACATTGTAATGTTTTTTTGATAGCCGATGAGGTAATGACAGGTTTTGGTCGAACCGGGAAGATTTTCGCTTCAGATTACCTTACAACTAAGCCTGATATCGTTTGTTTGTCGAAAGGTTTAACTGGCGGAACCATGGCTTTAGGGGTTACTTCCTGCACTCAGTCAATTTATGATGCTTTTCTTTCTGAGAATAAGTTAAAGACCTTTTTTCACGGCCATTCATTTACCGCGAATCCCATTGCATGTGCTGCTGCAGTAGCAAGTTTAGAGCTGACACTACACCCTGAAAATCTGGCGAATATTCGTCGGATTTCTGATTGTCACAGCCGATTTGCCGAAAAGATTAGCAGTCACGCTAAATTAAAAGATGTCCGTCAGACCGGAACGATTTTGGCCTTTGAGTGGGAAACAGAGGGAAATAGCTCATACTTTAGCAGTTTAAGGGATAGCTTATATTCGTACTTTTTAAAAGAAGGAATAATCCTTCGTCCCTTAGGCAATATTATTTATATTTTGCCTCCCTACTGTATTACAAACGAGCAACTGGACTTTATATATTCAAAAATAGAGGAAGCTCTTGAACTATTTTGATATGCAATTAAACACGCTTTTCGAGAAAATTATATCTAAGCCAGAGCTACATGCAAGGCTATTAAACACTCTTTCATTAATGGAGAATACCGGGGCAAGAAAAATCTCCGCATCCGAGCATTCCACCAACGTTACACTGATAATTTTAAAACATGCAGCTGAAGAGCACCGTCATGCGTATTATTTAAAGAAACAGATTGCAAAAATTGATGAAAGGCTGTGTCCTACTTACTCTTATGAATATTTGTTGGCTCCTGCCTCAAGTCGTTTATATTTAAATAAGCTCGATACAGAAGTAAGTCGCTATTTAAAAACAACACTTGGTTTAAGTGGAAACGAATTAAAATTTGCGGCCTATCTTCTGGTTACTTATGCTATTGAAGTGAGAGCCGATGAGTTATATCCTGTCTATCAGGAAGCCTTAGATTCGGCAAAAAGCAAAGTAAATGTTAAGTCCATAATTCTTGAAGAGGAAGGGCACCTTGAAGAAATGCTCAAGCAGTTAAAAGAATTTTCCGCTGATTGGGAAACACATGCGGAAAAAGCCTTGTCGATCGAATCTCAACTATTTAATGCATGGGCCCAGGCTTTAGAAAAAGAAATTTTGAACTAGGATGTTCCGTAAGCATTGCACCTTTAATTTTTGTTACTTCCTTATTCTTTTATTGAATGTCTATGCTTTAGCTATCCATAGCCAATTGCTTAAAATGATTGGCATGCCACTAGTCGGATTCTCTCTAATTCTTTACCTGGTAGTAAAAACAAAATTACAGGAGGGTTTTCACCGATTCATACTCATTGGATTGGTATTATCTCTGGCAGGTGATATTCAATTGCTATTTACATCTGGTATAGGGTTTTATTTGTTGACTGCGCTTATAGCATCGCTTATAAGCTACTTGTTTTATGCCAGAGCTTATTTTCAGGACTTTAAAAACGACCTCAGGAAAAGCAAACGCATTGGGAATATTTTAATTGGAGTAGCAGCTCTTATTGGCCTTAGTTTCTATTTATCTGCCAGAAAAAATCTTCAGGAGTTTAATTATCCTGTTATAGCTTATGTAATAGCTAGTTTAATAATGATAATGTTTGCAGCTTATCGTTATAGACGAGTTAACCAAACTAGTTTTAAGCTAATTTTAACCAGTACTATTGCATTTTCAATATCCGACTTAACAATTGGGTATTACAATTTTATTGAACCTGAAATCATCATGATGCATATTTACCTGGTTACCTACTTAATTGCTCAATACTTAGTAGTCATGGGAACCATAGAACGCCGGCTGATACGCAACGTTTCCTAAACTGTTTGTAAATTTCAAATCTTGTTCTACATTTGCATCGCTTTTGGTCCCCGATTATATCGGGGTTAAAAGGGAACCGGGTGCGAATCCCGGACAGTCCCGCTGCTGTATTCTCCGGCAACGGTTATTCAATCTTAAAGCCACTGTTCGCTTAGCGGATGGGAAGGCAGAATAACCGGGAGTAAGTCAGAAGACCTGCCATAAGTATTATAATTTCATAGCTTTCGGGGAATGAAGCTTGAGTGAAAGTACCTTTCGAGTATTTATCATTTAATCTCCTTCAATCTGTTTGCTGTGGGCCTTACTCACAACAAATGAACAAAAAAACACTCAGAATTGCAGCTGGCCTGGGGCTTGCTCAATTAGCGCTTCTTAGTACAGGAGCAGTCGCACAAGACTCGACATCAATCAAAACAAATTCTTTAGATCAGGTAGTTGTTACCGCCACACGCTCCCCAAAACGCAAGGCCGAAATTGGAAAGGTTGTGCGCGTTGTAACAGCTGAACAACTCAATCGAAGCCAGGGTAGAAATCTGCCCGAGGTATTAAACAATGTTGCCGGAATAACCTATTCGGGGGCAAACAATGCCTTTAGTAACAATGCTACATCGTTGTTTCTACGAGGAGCTTCAGCAGGGAATACCCTGATTTTAATTGATGGAATTCCAGTAAATGATGCTCAGAGCATTTCTAATGAGTACGATTTAAAGTCTATAGCCATTGATCAGATTGAGCGGGTAGAAATACTTAAAGGAGGAAATTCGACACTTTACGGCAGTGATGCTGTTGCGGGTGTTATTAATGTTATCACTAAAAAACCTTCTAAGCAGGCGTTAAACGCCAATGTTTTACTCTCTGCAGGAAGTTATCAAGCCAATAAACAAGCTATTGGCTTAAATGGCACTTTAGGAAAAACCGGTATAGCTTTTAATTATTCACATACAGGATCAAAAGAGTTTTCGTCTGCTACCGATGTGTCAGGAACTGGGAACTTTGATAAAGACAGATTCGATCAGCATGCTGTGAATGTGAATGCAAGGCAGCAGGTAACCGATAGAATTTCTGTGAATGGAAATATTCAATTGTCTAATAATATCGGGCTGTCTGACGGTGGATCGTTTGTGGATGATAAGGATTATACCTACGACCGAACACATTTTTTTGGTGGAATAACCGGTAAATATGCTTTGAATCAAGGAAGCATCGCGCTTAACCTAAGCAGTAATACCGTTGCCAGTAAGTTCGTGAATCTTCCGGACGATGGTTCTGCGTTTTTAAAAGCGGACAATAAAGGAAGGATTTGGCAAGCTGATTTGTTTTTCAACAAGCCGATAGCTTCATTTATTGAACTTAATTCAGGACTTAATTATCGCAAGGCAAATTCGGATCAGTATAGTGCCTACAGCAGCTACGATCCAAGTATTATCCCATCATCAAAAAGCACCGAGCTTAGTAGCGTATTTGCCTCAGTTTTCTTGAAAAATCTAGCCGGATTTCATTTGGAATTGGGCGGAAGATTCAATCATCATTCCGGATACGGAAACAACTTTACTTATACTATAAATCCATCTTATTTATTTGCAGAGCATTATAAGTTGTTTTTTAATGCTTCTTCGGCGTTCAAAGCACCAACCATATACCAGCTTTTTTCTACTTATGGAAATCCTGACCTTCAGCCGGAAGTTACTCACACATATGATGCAGGTTTTGATTTTGATTTTATACCGGGAAAGCTAAACTTCAATGCTACCGTTTTTCAACGACTAACTAAAGATGATTTAATTTTCTTTTATACAGAGCCGGTTACCTATGAGAGCTATTATAAAAATGGATCTAAACAAAATGATAAAGGCCTCGAGTTAGAACTTGGGGTTAATCCGATAAATAAATTGAATGTAAATGCCTGGTATTCATACATCAAAGGTGAAGCTACTGATCAAAATGGGCAAAGTATTGAAAGTTTCCTGCGAAGACCTCATAATTCAGTTGGAGGTTCGGCAGCCTATGCATTTAATAAAGCATTATCGTTTAATTTAATATATAAATATACCGGAGATCGATCCGATGCTTTTTACGATTCTAATTTCGAAAAACAAGTAATTGATTTAAAATCCTATTCCGTGTTAGATCTTTACCTGGAAGTAAAACCCCGTAAAAACATCATGGTATTTGGAGATTTCAAAAATTTATTGGATAAAGAATATATCGAGTGGGTAGGTTACAACACCCGCGGATTTAATTTCAATGGAGGAATTAAATATACAGTAAGATAATTTGATGGCGGAATTTTCCGCCATCTTCATTTAACCCCTTTAAAAATGGAAAAAGCCATATTCTGCTGGAGTGGAGGAAAAGATTCTTCTCTTTGTCTTTACGAAGTATTGAAAGCTGGAGAATTCGACGTCAAATACCTTCTAACAACGGTTAACGGAAATTTCAAACGAATTTCAATGCACGGGGTACAAGAAGAATTGCTCGAAAAACAGGCCGAGTCCATCGGTATTGAGCTAAAGAAGGTCTATGTCTACGAGGGCAGCAATGCCGAGTACGAGAAAAATATGGAGGATTTTCTTCTTGAGATGAAAGCAGAAGGAATTCACCATGTGATTTTTGGAGATATTTTTCTTGAAGATCTGCGGAAGTACCGAGAAGATAATCTGGCAAAGGTTGGAATGGAAGCTGTGTTTCCTCTGTGGAAACAAGACACAAATACACTAATCGAAATGTTTATTGAATTGGGGTTTAGAACTGTTACCTGTTGCGTAAATGATTTTTACCTCGGAGAAAACATGGTTGGAGCAGAAATTGATGAGGCCTTTGTAAAAGCTCTTCCCGAAAATGTTGACCCATGTGGAGAGAACGGCGAGTTTCACACTTTTTGTTTTGACGGACCAATATTTAAAACTCCGATACAGTTTTCTAAAGGTACCAATGTTTATAAACCATTGGAAATGAAAGGAGATAATGTGTGTTCAAGTCTTTCCGGAACCAAAGGTTTTTGGTATTGCGATCTTGTGCCAGCAGAATAAATAATTTTTTAATTTTATTTAATTATTCACGGGTTACTTATTGAGCATTTAGGTATTAAGCTTAAACAACCTTAAAAATATTTATATGAAAAATCTATTTAAATTCGGATTCTTAGCGTTAGCAATCACTTTATCAACTGCAGCTTGCAACTCTAACAAAACTGAAGAAGCTACATCAGATTCAATTGATTCAACTGCAGACGTAACAACTGATTCTTTAGAGAACCAAATTGATACTGTTGATTCTTCAGCGGATGCAACCATAGACTCAGTTAAACACTAAGTTTTTAAAAGATAGAAAAGCCGTTGCTTTAAGCAGCGGCTTTTTTTTTGCCCATTATTTAATCTCCAAAACTTCAAATTCCTTACCATTGAAGTTAAACTTTCCACCTTTTTTCAGTCCGGCCAGAAGTTTCCCGATAGGAGAGGCAGAGGAAATAGCAAAGAAGTTTTGGCTGTCTATATTGAACTGGCCAGCACTTACAGATATGAAGAAATTGCCATTATTGGTAAACACCAGGCTGCCATTTTGAACAGTTTTTAATACTTTCTCTATTTGTATCTGCAATAAGGCATGCTTTAATTTTTTAGCCTCATATAACTGAGCTTCATTACGGCTTATTTCCTGTTGCATCATTTCCCGCGTAGTTTCATATTTATCACCAGCGCTGCTTTTTGTATCGTCCTGCGATGCTTCTTTAGCCGAGGTTATCGCATTTTCTGTCGACTTTATCCGGTCATCAGCATATTCAAAGCATTTTTTAAGTAACTCTTGTTTCAGGTGAAGCATTGTGCAAAAGAATAAATTATTGAAGTTTTTTACAACGGAAAAAACAGGAGGGAGTTTATTATGGAGAATGGGTGTTCCATGCCACCATTTATCGGTCGGGGCACTTTTTACATCTTTTACCCTTTTTATACTTTTTGCAACATTTTTTTTGGTCGCAGCAGGATAAAAAGCTTGAAATGCCTTTGGCAATTTCCGGATCGGTAGGGATTATCCTATCATCTATATTCAAGTTCAGACTACCGATGTTTTCCATAATGCAAATATACTTATTTAGAATTATTCTAAACGAAACTTTTGAGCATTTAGTTTATATTGTATAAATTCAATTATAGCTATGATAAACAAAGTAGTTCCTGATGCAGAGGCTGCTATTTCTGATATAGTGGATGGAATGACACTGTTATTGGGTGGTTTTGGACTTTGCGGTATCCCCGAAAACTGTATTTCTGCTCTTGTAAAGAAACATATTACGGGCCTCACATGTATCTCAAATAACGCAGGAGTTGATGATTTCGGAATCGGATTAATGTTAAAACAGGGTCAGATAAAAAAAATGATAGCGTCGTATGTCGGTGAAAACGAAGAGTTTGAACGACAATTATTATCTGGAGAACTCGACGTCGAGCTCATCCCACAAGGAACTTTGGCTACCCGTTGTTTGGCAGCAGGTTATGGAATGCCTGCGATATTTACCCCGGCAGGAGTAGGTACCGAGGTCGCCCAGGACAAGGAAATCCGAAATTTCAATGGTAAAGATTACCTTATGGAGATGGCTTTTGATGCCGACTTCGCCTTGGTAAAAGCCTGGAAAGGAGATACAGCAGGAAATTTGATATACAAAGCTACGGCCCGAAATTTCAATCCTGTTATGGCAATGGCCGGAAAAATAACGATCGCCGAAGTAGAACATTTAGTTCCAATCGGAGAATTAGATCCCGATCAGGTTCATACGCCAGGTGTGTATGTTCAACGCATTTTTAAGGGAGCGAATTATGAAAAACGTATTGAGAAAAAAACAGTCAGAACCAGATAACTGAACTTAAAGCCAAAATTATGCTTGATAAAAACGGCATCGCGAAACGCATAGCTAAGGAAATTAAAGATGGTTATTATGTTAATCTGGGTATCGGCATTCCTACTTTAGTGGCAAATTACATACCCGAAGAGATGAGTGTGGTTCTTCAGTCTGAAAACGGTTTACTGGGTATGGGCCCGTTTCCTTATGAAGGCGAAGAAGATGCAGACCTGATCAATGCTGGAAAACAAACAATAACGACGCTTAAAGGCTCAGCATTTTTCGATTCTGCCATGAGCTTTGGAATGATTCGGGCTCAAAAAATTGATCTTACAATTTTAGGAGCCATGGAGGTTTCCGAAAATGGCGATATCGCCAATTGGAAAATTCCAGGCAAGCTGGTGAAAGGCATGGGAGGCGCCATGGATTTAGTAGCTTCGGCAAAACACATTATTGTTGCGATGCAGCATGTAAATAAAGCAGGTGAAAGCAAGCTTTTGCCTCATTGTGATCTGCCTTTGACGGGAGTGCATTGCGTAAAAAGGATCGTAACCGAGTTAGCCGTATTGGATATTTTGCCAGAAGGTGGTTTTAAACTGATTGAAAGAGCTCCTGGTGTATCGATTGATGAAATTAAAAGGGCTACAGCAGGGAAATTGATCATTGAGGGTGACATTCCGGAAATGCAGATCTAATCCGTTTAGATTATTCCATTAAGATTTCTTCTCGTCTATAAGCATAACATTTTCGATAGTTCAAGCAATTTAGATTTCGCATTGTTAACTATTGAAATTAATGCCATGAATACTCTTTTGATTCTGTTATTGTCTCTATTTTCCATCTTTTCCTGCAATCAAAAATCCGTGGACAAGACGGAAAATGTTGTCCGTAATAGTCCGGTGAAGCCGGATAGTACCTCAATAAAAGTAAATACGCTCTATTCCGATTTAACTAATCCATGGGGAATGGCCTGGTTACCTGATGGCAGGTTATTGGTAACAGAGAGACGTGGTGAAATATTGATTTTTAAAGATGATAAATATACAGGGCAAAAAGTAACAGGGGTTCCCGCAGTTTATAGCAAAGGACAAGGTGGCTTAATGGATATTCAGATCCATCCAAAATACAAGGATAATGGATGGATTTATCTGGTTTATTCAAAACCTCTAAGTGGCGGACGGGCAGCGACAACTCTTATGCGAGCGAAACTCGAAGGAAATCAATTAGTGCAAAAGGAAGAGATTTTTTTGGCGAGCCCTGCGTTAACAGCGGGTATTCATTTTGGAAGCCGGATCGCATTTGATAATGACGGTTATTTATATGTAATTGCGGGAGAAAGAGGAACCAATAAAAAAGTTCAGGATTTAAGTAATGATCTGGGTAAAATACACCGTTTGTTTGACGATGGCCGTGTGCCGAAGGATAATCCGTTTGTGAATCAGGCGGATGCAAAACCTTCCATTTGGACGTATGGGCACAGGAATCCTCAGGGAATGGTATATGATAAAGAAAACAACAGGCTTTGGGCGGTTGAACACGGACCAAAAGGAGGCGACGAGCTTAATTTGATAGAAAAAGGAAAAAATTATGGATGGCCTTTAGTCACTTATGGAATTGGTTACGATGGCTCAAAAATTTCTGATAAAACAGAAATGGAAGGGGTGCAAAACCCTGTTAAATATTGGGTACCCTCGCCGGCTCCTTGTGGTATGGCATTGGTAACCAGTGAAAAATATCCAGGTTGGAAAGGCAATCTATTAATAGGAAATTTGTCTTTCAGGTTTTTAAACCGCGTAAAGCTGGATGGAACCAAATTTGTTGGGGAGGAAAAACTTTTAGAGAATTTTGCCCGGATAAGGCACGTTGCTCAAAGTCCTGATGGTTATATCTATGTTATTACTGAAGCGCCTGGCAAGCTCTTAAAGCTTATGCCGCAGAATTAACAACAAAGGGTCCTGTTAATCGAACAGAACCCTCGTATGTTCTTACTTTACTTCAAATTCTACTTCAGTTTTACCCCATTCTATAGAAACTTCACCATTTTTTGAGATCATGAAAGTTAACTGCTCTTTCGGAGACTCAGTTGTTTCTGGTTTAACTGATACCCGCAGCTGATCCAGCTCTTCTTTGTACACAGTACCCCACTGATCCCATGTTTTATTGAAAATAATGGTCCATTCATTTTCTCCTGGAATGGTATAAAGGCTATATTTTCCGGCAGGGAGCGCTTTGCCTTCAATCGTTACATTTTTATTAACCTCAAAAACTGTGGCTTCATTTGCACCAGTTCTCCAGATTTTTCCGAAAGGCGCAATGTCTTTTCCAATTGTTCGGTTTTTTAACGAAGGCTGACTGTAGTCGATAGTAACAACAACTCCGTTATTAAGTGTTTCACTTACTTTAGCCGGCGGGCTCAGTCTTTTACTTTTGTCAACTTGTGCTGATACTGAATTTCCAACTAAAAGGGCTGCAAATAGGGTAAAAGCGAATAATTTATTCATCTTGATGGTGTTTAAAGGTTTTTAATAGAATATAACTGCAAATATATTGTCTGTATTGTAACCTCCACGTTAAATAGTTTGTTTGATACGGTAATAATAAAATTGTAACGAGAACTTTATAAAAAGCTCGTCTATTTTGTCAGTAGAAGTTTTTGAAATGCTGACATTCGTTGTTGAATTTACAATGGTTTTTTGCCGGGCTTTAACTCATGTTATGAAATCACTTCAAGGCTTTCTTTTACTGCTCTTTATAAACAGCGGATGTTCAATTCAGTCGCGTCCCGATTTAATTAAAGGTTATCAGACAGATAAACTGATTTACAAGAATGATTTTGAAAAAATTACGGATGATTTGATTGTAGAAACACCTCCAAATAAAAACTCTAAAGTATACGCTACTAATAATACCCTGTGTATTGATGTCGCTGCCGGCGCCACCGTTTGGTTGAATAAACAACTTAGCGGAAATTATCTTGTTCAGTACAGCAGAACGGTAAAAATTGATAGTGGACTAAATGACAGACTATCTGATTTTAATCAGTTTTGGATGGCAAGCGATCCGAAAAAGAGCAATTTGTTTACCAGGAGCGGTGTTTTTGAGGAATATGATTCATTAAAAATGTATTACATCGGCATGGGAGGAAATACCAATAAGACAACCAGATTTCGAAAATATTACGGCGATGGCAAGAAGCCATTATTGCAGGAGTATTTGGATGCTGAGCATTTGTTAAAGCCTAACAAAGAATATCACATCACATTAGTTGTTAAAAATGGCCTGCAGGAATTTTATGTAGATGGTAGGAAATATTTTAGCTTCAAAGATAACGAACCTTTAAAACAAGGATATTTTGGATTTCGAACTACGCAGTCAAGGCATGAAATAAAGGACTTTAGGATTTATTCTTTAAAATAGCTTCAAGTCTTTCAAGAAATATCAGTTGTGCCGGATGAATTTTTTTTCGGGCTTCTTGCAAAGAAAACCATTCGGCTTTGTCGGTTTCCGGGAAGGATGCCGTTTTTCCCGATTTGGGTGGCCATTCAATCTCAAACATATTCGATGAAATATAGCTCTTGTCAAAGTCGGTTTGTATTGCCCATGCTTTTATGTTTTTGCCACTTTTTGACCACGTGTCCCCGAGCCCGATGTACTCGTCCTTATCAATTACATTTCCTGTTTCCTCTGTAAACTCCCGGACGGCAACATCTAAAGGAACCTCATCTGAATATTCTCCCTTTGGGATAGACCAAACGCCCAGATCTTTTGTTTGATAAAAGGGACCTCCAGGATGAACAAGCAAAACTTCTATTTTATCGAAGGTTTTAAAAGCCAATATTCCAGCGCTGTGTTTTTTCATGCTATTTACAATGTACTAACTTAAATACAGTGTCCTAATGATTTTATACTTAGTGTATGTATTTTTATATACTTAATAAATAATTCGAATGTCAATAAAAATAAATAATTTAATAATTTGTCGATATCATTGATAGTTTGATATTAAAGTTTGTATTTTAGTGTCATATTGCTTTTGTCTATACTGCTTGGCTTAATATTTGTTAAAGTAGTATCGACCGCGAGTCATTAACTTAGTGTAATCGTAACACTATTAAAATTTGGAGGTATTTTATGAAATTAACAGAATTATTATTAAACGGATTTAGCTTTAAAGAAATCTTAAAACAGTTTTCAATGGATCAGTCTGAAATCAAAATTCAGGACGAAGATCTTATCTTATCCCGTAAGGATTTAAGTAACATTGAAATCTTAAAAGAACGCATTTTAATCCAGGGGAAGAACACTTCCGGGATTGTAAATTTATTCGGTACCCTACATTATAACTTGTTAAACCAACTTGCTGTTTTCGAATTAGATTCTGTTGAAAAGAAAGTTGTGGCCTAGTGCTATTTTAAATACTTCTATTATAAGGTCTGAAATTGAGTTTTCAGACCTTTTTTGTTTGTAAGATTAAGCATCTACCGAACTTTTGCTGATTTTTGCCGTAACAGGAATCATTTTTAATCAAATTATCGATATATTCACTTTAGGATGAATTTGCGCTCCAGATCACCAAGATATTTCTTTGTAGCACTTGCCTGGCTTTTACTACTGGCAACATCAGTTAAAGCTCAAGACAGCGACGAGCTTTTTCAGCGAGCCAGAAATTCTGCATTCGAAAAAAAGAATTATCCTTTAGCGATCAAACTTTCGCAAGAGGCATTGATCAAGAGCCCGGATTATAATGAAATTAGGGTCTTTCTTGGCCGCCTTTATACATGGTCGGACAAGCCAGACAGCGCAAGAATTCATTTCGGAATTGTGTTAAATAAAGACCCGGGTCACGAAGATGCAAGCCTGGCATATGGAAGTCTTGAATATTGGAATGATGATAATGTCAAAGCTCTTAATTTAGTTAACAATGGTTTAGAAGTGCATCCACATTCGAAGGGTTTACTTCTTTTGAAAGCGAAAATTCTAAATGGTAAGGGCGATTACGCTCAGGCGGATAAGACCGTTTCTCAGATTCTGAAGATCGACCCTAAAAATACGGAGGCCAGGGCAATGTCTCAAAGAATTAAAGAGAACAGCTCTAAAAACAAGTTTGGAATCAGTTATGATTTTGTTCATTTCGATAAGCAATTCGATGATCCCTGGCATTTGGCGAGTTTCGATTATGGCAGGCAAACTAAATTAGGATCTGTTTCTGCAAGGATAAACTATGCCAATCGTTTCAAAACTGACGGGCTGCAGTTTGAACTGGATGCCTATCCAAAAATTTCATCTACATTTTATACCTACGCTAGTGCAGGCTATTCTTCTGATAATATTTTTCCGAATTATCGTGCAGGATTTTCTTTATACGCCAATTTACCTGCTTCTTTCGAGGCCGATGCAGGATTCAGATTTTTAAGATTTGACGACAATACCTGGGTTTATACGCTGGCCTTGGGCAAATACTATAAGAATTACTGGTTTAACCTTCGGTCTTATTTAACACCTTCTGTCAGTTCCTTATCGCAGTCGTATTCTGTTAATGTGCGTTATTATTTTGGAGGGGCCGATGATTATATAAAGCTTGGTGCCGGAACCGGACTATCGCCCGACGAGTCTTCAAATATTGTTTTAATAGGAGGATTGGCCGACGGGACAAATTCCTATAAACTTAAATCCAATAATTTGAGCCTCGGTTTCGTACATACAATAAAAACATTCAATGTCCTTTCTTTAAATGCTTCATGGCTTAATCAGGAATTTCGTAAAAGCACCTTTGGAAATCAAAGTACTGTATCCTTAAGTTATCAAAGACGGTTTTAAATCTATTATCACTCCGTCATCATCAGGAAGCCTCCGTCATTCATCAGGAAGGCTCCGTCATTCATCAGGAAAGTTCCATCGCTTTCGAAAAAAAATAATCTTCAGATTTAAGCCTCGGGGTATTTTGTTGCTAGAAAGGTCAATTTGTATCTGTAAGCGCGGTATGACAGGTTAAAAACTTATCATAACATTTAATAATCTTTATTAGGTGCAACAAAATAATTTAAGCTTTCGTATACAGCGTCAATAATTTTTTATCACGCTCCATTATGTTAAAAAAGTTTAATGTATTACAAAGTCTAATATTAGCGGTTCTTGCGCTGCTGTGCCAGGTTAGTTTTGCCCAAAATGTTGGTATAAATTCAACGGGTACAGCACCTGATGCTTCGGCAGGGTTGGATGTTAGTTTTACAGACAGGGGGTTTCTGGCACCCAGAATGACGCTGGCCCAAAGAGGTCTTATATCAAATCCGGCCCAAGGTTTACTTGTTTATCAAACAGATGGAGTGGCTGGTTTTTATTACAATTCAGGAACTTCTGCTTCTCCTGTTTGGCTCTTGCTAAGCACCGGCACATCTGGTTGGAGCACAACAGGAAATTCAAGCACTACAGCTGGAACCAATTTTCTGGGTACAACAGATGCAGTTGATTTTGTAATTAAAACGAATAACACAGAAAGGGCTAGATTTTTAAGTAGCGGCTATGTGGGTATTGGAACTACTACGCCTGCCGTGCCCCTGCATGTCTCTTCAACAAGCGGTAATATTCTGTATCTACAAAGTACAACTGGGGGCTCAGGTACTCAGGCCAGCATTGCTTTTAAAACATATGGAGGCACGAATAACCCCACAGGCTTAATAAGTGCAGTAGATAATAATTACTCTTCATACTTTGCTTTTTTTACGAAGATGCCAGGAGCTGATGCAAATCCACTCGTAGAACGAATGAGGATCACAACTACAGGGGAGGTCGCTATTGGTACTGAAACAACAACTCCGGATGCATCTGCGAAATTACAAATAAATTCTACTTCGCAAGGTGTGCTAGTTCCAAGAGTGCAACTTACTGCTACAACTATAGCAGCACCTGTTACTTCTCCCGCTACTGGTTTATTGGTTTATAATCTAAATACTACGGGTGATGTAACTCCAGGGTTTTATTATTGGGCGGGCACCTGGATTCGACTTTCACCGGGTGGTACAACGCCACTCACCTCAAATTACTGGACCTACGATACTAATAATATTTATAGTAATACCACCGGAAGCGTGGGCATCGGGACCGGTGGAGCTCCTGGTTTTAACTCTACTACTGCTACAATCGGAGGCGTTGCTAACCAGGTGCAAAGAGAGAAATTTTTGGTGAATGCAGGGACAACGACCTCAAGAAATGCTATTGTAGCAAAAGGCTCTATCAACTCTTATCTTCAAATGAATATTCAAAATACATCTGCAGCGACCGGGGCAAGCACCGACATAGTAGCAACCGCAGATAACGGGAGTGAAACCACAAATTATGTAGACTTAGGTATTAATAGTAGTACGAATAATCAGGATTATTTTGGAGGTGTAAATGATGCGTATTTATACAACTTGGGACAGGATTTTTTAATTGGTACAGGTACTACAGGTAAACACCTGGCATTTTTGACCGGAGGGGGCGTACAATCTACAAATGAGCGTATGAGGATTCAAGGTGACGGTAAGGTCGGTATAGGCACGAATGCCCCAGCCGAACTCTTAGAAGTGAAGGGAACAGCATTATTCGGCGAAGGTACCACACGACAAGTAAAAATATCTAATGCAGAAGATGCCAATTCGCTAGATATTTTCACCTCCGCAGATAAGCCGCTACGAATTAGTAATAACGGTTTGGTTGATGGTGCAAGCTTACAACTAAAGGGCTCTGCCGAAAACCACCTGTTTAGCTTTGAAGGTAAAGGAGGATTCAGATACTATTCAAGAAATACATCTTTAGAAAAATTCAGGGTTAATGATGGGGGAGATATTTATTTAACCACAACGGGGCAAAATACAGCCATCGATGCCAGGGGAAATATCAATGATTTTTATCAATTCAACGTAATGAATGAGAATTCAGGAAGTGATGCCAGTACGGATATTGTAGCTACTGCCAACAATGGAGATGATGATGACGCTTACATAGATATGGGTATCAATAGCGAAAATTACGATGCTACCGTTAATGGAAATACTGCTACTATCTTAAATGGTCCCAATGTTACCTATCTATATGGAAATGGCGCTAATATGGTTATTGGTAACGCTGCTCGTCAAAAACCCCTTATTTTTTTTACTAACAATTCAAATCAAGATGGAGGAGTAGATGGGAAGGGAACTGAACGGATGCGCATATTAGCAACTGGGGAAGTAGCAATCGGGACAAGCTCCGTAACTTCCGGTGTTAAGCTTGAGGTTAACGGAAATATAAAGGCAACAAACGTCGCCTATTCTTCCGATAGAAGATTAAAAACCCAGATAGAAGATTTGGATTATGGACTGAAAGACCTGCTGGCTTTAAAACCTGTTAAATATAATTGGAAAGATCCTCAGCAATCCAGTCAGAAACAAATAGGCCTGATTGCTCAAGATGCAAGAACTGTTATTCCCGAATTAGTATCCGGTGATGAAAGTAAGGAAACACTAAGTATCAATTACACAGAACTAATCCCCGTCCTTATCAATGCCATCAAAGAGCAACAAAAACAGATAGACGTGTTAAAGCAACAAGTTCAAAAACTTCAAAAATAAATACGAAATCCAATCTACCATACATTGTGAACCAAGAATATAGGTTATGAGTAAAACCAATTCAAAAACCATTAATGTTTTCCTGTCATTAGATCAGGCATCTATTAATAGTTACTTTAATAAACATGATCCTTCACCGATTTACAAGCGCCAGCTAAGTCATCAGTTCGAGCAATATATTCGCTCATCGGTGTCGTCGGCCAAACGCTTTGATCCGATTTTCTTTAAACTGAATTGTACGAATGATATTGATCAGCAGTTTGCAGAACCTTTGATGTATGCCATACGCAGGCATTTCGCTGAAAAAAAATCTGAAGAGATTAAAGCTTTCACTAAGTATAAAAAGCGCAATTATGCGGTTGTGATTGTTAGTTTAGTTATTGTTATTTTATTTAATCTCTTATTACCCTTGTTGCTGAATAAAGATATAGCCGACGAAATAGGTCTAACCCACCTTCTCGACGTGTTTTCATGGGTTATCTTCTTTCACCCTTTAGATGAATTGCTTTTTAACTGGAATCCGCATTTAAAGAGAATTTTACTAATGAATAAGCTTACTACAGCCGAATCAATAATTATAGGTAATGAGAAAAAGGTTAGTACTCCTGTTACTACTGAAACTTTCAGAGTCGTTGCTGCATAAGGTAATAGCTCAGTCTCAGTTAAGCCTCGAAAATTATTATTCGACCGGCAGTAATGGCCCTTTAGCAATAATGCCCATAGCCAGTTATCAAACCAGTAAGGGGTTTTATGCCGAAGGAAGGTACAATTATGAGGAATTAAATACTTTTTCATTCTACATGGGGAGATCGTTTTCAAAAGAATCTACTTTTTCATATTCAATAAGTCCCATAGCAGGTATTGTTATCGGGCAATTTAATGGGGGCTCGGTTGGTGCAAACATCAGCCTCGGCTACAAAAACTTTTACTTGTACTCGCAGCCTCAGTACACTTTCGCAGTCGAGAATAGTGTCAATAATTATATTTATAGCTGGACAGATGTTACTTACAGTCCCTTAAGCTGGCTTTCAGTTGGCTTCTCTCTCCAGCACACTAAACCCAATCAGTCAAAAGGATTTTTGGAGAATGGATTGGTTTTGGAGACAGCTTTTAAAAAATTTACGTTTCCGATTTATATATTCAATCCTCAGTCAAAAGACAGATCCATTGTTTTAGGCGCTAATTTTGAACTTAATTTCAAGAAGAAGAAAGTTTCAGAAAATAAAAAGTCCGACAGTTTTAGGGATGTTTATCCGGTCAATATTATTGCAAATTCAGCAGCAGAGGATAAAAAAGCTTCTTCAAATCAGGAAAGCGAGCATCTTACAGCAGGCGTGGTCAAAGTCCGTAGAGTGAATGTGGTTGTTCATACTAAAACCGACGACACTGAAATCCTTGATCATAATTTTAAGCCCACTCAGAATTTAAATTCTTCTTCCGAAAAACCGAACCAAATTAGTAGACAGCAGAGCCAGCTTGTTTCAAATATAAATGCAGGTGCTGGAACCGCCAAAGAGTTTAAAAGTTTACTAGCTCCTCCCGCTGTAAAATCGGGTTCGCCGCTAGATGAAAAAAAAGCGGAGATTTCTTCGGGTAATAGAGTATATTATGCATTATTATTAGGACCTTTTATCAATGAAGATCAGGCGACAAAAATGAAAGATAAACTCGACATTGATTTTTCCGCTGATGTGGTGGTTTATTCAGAGCATGGAAAGTTTAAGATCAGAATTCCTGGCTTTTCGGAACAAAAAGAAGCCGAATCTTTTGGTTTAAATGTTACCATGGGCTTAAAAGTAGCTTCTTCTGTAGTTTCTTATAAAGTTAAGAATATTGATGCAGTGCCTTTGAAAACTTTACCGAAGCCATTTGAAGCAACCCAGTTATAATAGTTGAATTTAGGAGATATCGTTAAAAATAGTATTAATAGAGATTTATGAACATCGGAAGCATTGTGTTTATTATTGGAGATGCACTCCCTACACCAATCTGGTTAACCTGGTGGTTTCAGCTATTTGTGGTGACTCTGGTCGCAGTAGGTGCTTATTTATTCCATCGCTCAAAAGTTAATGAAATTGAGCATCGGGTTGGCGATTTAGAAAGACAATTGCTTGAGCGCAGCGAGTTGTTATCGTATGCAAAGCAGAATGAACAGAGTTCTCGTGATCTTGCTGCTCTTGAAAGTAGAAATAAAAGTCAGTTGCTGTCCAAAATCAGTCATGATATACGCACACCCATGACTACCATGATGGGAATGGCTGCATTGCTGAACGAAACTCAGCTAAATCCAGAGCAACACGAATACACGAATACGATACTTGATTCCGGTGAAAACCTGTTAAAGCTTATTAATGATATTTTGATAAACGATATTCTTGAATATTCAAGATTTGAATCAGGAAAGGAGCTCGAGCAGAAAGACTTCGATCTTCGAAATACAGTGGAAGAAGTACTGGATGTTTTTGCATCGAAGGCGGCTAAGCAAAACATTGACTTAATATACAATATTGATCACGATGTACCGACTCAGGTTGTTGGAGATGCAATGCGCTTGCATCAGATATTGACAAACCTGATGAAAAACTCTATACGTTTTACCCTGCACGGCGAGGTTTTTATAGCCGTACATTTTGTTAAAGCGAGTGATGATAACCGCGTGATGCTCGAGTTTGAAATACGAGATACCGGAATGGGAATGACTCCTGAAAAGGTAGCTCAGCTGTCAAAAGGATTTTCAGAACCTGTTTCGGCGTTAAATACCAATGGTATTACCTCG
>CBFGOI010000024.1:0-46969 GCA_965650335.1 uncultured Pedobacter sp.
TGTTTTTGGCAATGCGATTGACTTTAATTCAATTTCAATTCCATCTAGATCGGCTGATTTATGCGGCGAAAAGGGCTGGCTAAGCCGATAGCTTTCAGGGTGAAATACTGATGTTGTGTTTGATGTAAGAGATTTTACCTTCATCGTATCCGAATTGTGTAAATCGCCTGATTGTATAGGTTTCCAATAATCAGCCCGAAGTTTCTCGACCAAGATGGCGGCGATAAGAGTTTTGCCTATATCGGTTCCGATTCCGGTTATAAAAAGTGGCTTCATATGTTTTCTATCAGGGTTTGCGCCAGTTTTTCAATCTCTAAATCTGTGTTAAAAGAATGGAGGCAAATGCGCAGCCTTTCCTTTCCGGAAGGTACCGTTGGGTGCAAAATCGCCCTCACATTGAATGACTTTTCCTGCAAAGTTGCGGCTAAATGCTTCGCTCTTTCATTGCCGGCAATAACCAGACATTGAATAGGAGAGTTGCTGCTTACAAATAGATCGAGTATTGGCCGCGTTCTTTGTTTAAATAATTCAACCTTTTCGTGGATGGAAGAGATTTTAGTCTCTAATAGATGTTTGTACGCCATCTTTATAGAAAGATGAGTATAAAACGAAGCTGCGGTCGTGTAGATAAAAGAGCGTGCAAAATTGACAAGAAAGGTTCGCGAATTTTGACTACAAAGCACAGCGGCGCCATGACAGCCCAATGCTTTGCCGAAGGTAACTATTCGTGCAAAGACCTTGTCTGTAAGGTCATGATGTTCAACTAAACCTCTGCCGTTTTTACCAAATATTCCAACAGCATGTGCCTCGTCAACAATTACTGCTGCCGAATATTTTTCCGCCAGAAGGATGATGTCTGACAAAGGAGCAGTATCTCCATCCATCGAATAAATACTTTCAATACCTATAAAAATATGGCCCTTTGCAAGCTTCAGCTTTTCCTCAAGGCTGTTCAAATCGTTGTGTTTAAAGGTGTATCGATTTGCGTGACTTAGCCGTGCGCCGTCAATAATGGAGGCGTGAATAAATTCGTCGAGTATAATGGTGTCGCCACGTTGGGGCAAGGATGAAAATAGACCCAGATTCGCATCATATCCGGAATTGAAAATTAAGGCTGACTCTGAGTTGTGAAATAATGCAATTTCGGACTCGAGAATTTCTGTGAAATCATCGTTTCCGGAGATTAACCTCGAGCCTGTTGAGCCTATGGCATAGGAAGGAGTTCGTTGTAATTGAGTTTCAATTAAAGATTTAAGTTTTTCAGATCTGGAAAATCCCAGATAATCATTAGAGCAAAAATCAATCAGATTTCTATTTGACGACAGCGTTCGTAAGGACAAGTTTGCGATTCTTTCCTGGAGTTTCTGGTCGATGAATTCGTTGATATATTTCAAAACATTTGCAAAAACTCTAAATTAAAAAAGCGACTCGTAAAAAGCCGCTTTTTTATTAAGAAATCATAGAACCTAAGGTTTTTTACTGACAGAATCTCTTTTATGTTCGCCGTGTCGTTTTTGAATTTTGTCTTTACGCTCAGCTTTAAGTTGATTATATGTTACTTTTTGCTTTTCATCTAAGAGGCTTAGTATCTTGTTTTCACTGGCTTCAAATTTGGTCTTCATTTCAGCCATGTCAGCTTTTTTCTTCTCGGCTCTCATTTTATGCATCGTCTGAGCGCGTTCAAGATATATCTTGTATATTTCAGCCTTTTGAGATGCGTTCAGGGACAGCTTTTTATCTAAAGCATCCGTCATTTTTTGAGCTCGTTCTTCCGGAGATCTTTGCTCTTTTTGTGGTCTTTCTTGAGAAAATCCAAGGGTTGATATTCCCAGAAATAGAATTGCGCTTAAAATTATTTTTTTCATGTCTATCGTGTTTTTATAGATAGAAGAAATTAAATTCAAAAGGTTTAAGGAGGCGAATTGTTAAAAAATGTTAAGGATTTATTTCGCAGATCGGTAGAGGCTTCACTCTTTTGTGTTTCCATAAGAAAAGGCGGACTGGTAAACCATTCCGCCTAAAAATAGATACTATTAGTTTTTTATTGTCCAGCTGGTCTTGGGGGGCGCCGCTTGACCGCCTTGTCTCATATTCTGACGTCGCTGCTCGGGCAGTGCAGTATATGTGTTCTTTTGTTCGTTATTTAAAAGGGCATAATTTTTTTCTCGTCGGCTTTACGCACTGGCCATTTTAATGATGAGATGTAACTTAGTTGTTGCCGGGTTTTAGTTGTGCAATTGACTTTTGCATTTGTGCCATCATTGATGTTAAGCTTTCCATTGTAGGTTCCTGAACTGGCTCTGGGAAAACGGTGGAGATGTATGCTTTGGATTTCCAGATTTCAAGAATTTGTTCTGAAGTAACGTTATAAGGATCGTATACCGGATTGTCGGAGATCAGTTTTATTGTTTTGTTCTCTTTAAATTTATTACCTGCACGTTTATAAACTACACCCTCGTCTTTTGTAATAAACACATAAGTTTCTCCAACTTTTACATCGTTCCAATTTTCAAGGTATTCTCCGATAACGATCGTACCTGATGGTAATGGCAACATGGAGTCGCCCTTAATCTCAAAAGCCCGGAAAGTACCTTGTTTCAAAAAAGGCAGGTGAAATTTCGGAAGCTCACTAATAAATTGCGGATCTGCATAGCCGTTCAAATATCCCGCACTGGCTTTTACTGGAACCAATTCAATATTTTCCCTGTCCTCAGAATCCACAGATATACTGAGAACTCGCAGGTTCGATGGATCACTTTTTGGCTTGGGCTTCCATTTGTCGTTTATCTGCTCATTGATCAGCTCATCGATAGATAATTCAAAAAACAATGCGAATTTTTTTAGCAAATCGTAGCGGGGGTCGGCTCGGTCTTCTTCATATGCTCCGACAAGCGACCGTTTAATTTCCATCAAATCAGCGAATTGCTGTTGTGTAAGCCCTTTTTTCTTCCGTAGGTACCGCAGATTATTAGAAATGTTAGCCATTTTAAAATAAATTTTGTTTTGCTAAAATAGTTAGTAACTTTATGCTCATAAAATTAGCAAAATATTTTTAATACTAAAGAAAAAAGATATGAAAAGATATGTGTTTATTGTTACAGACCGCAACCGTACATCATTACATGTTGGAATGAGTGCTGACTTATTAAAAACAGTAAATTTTTATCGGCAGATGCCCAACTTGTTTTTTGATTCTGCGCAGCAATTAACCCGGTTGATATATTTCGAAGAAATGCGTACCGAGGAAGCGGCTGTACAACGATTTAATCTGATCAGCAAATTTACCAGGGCTCAAAAGGAAAAGCTTGTTCGTGCAGTGAATCCTGATTGGTTAGATTTAAGCATTGGCCTTGACTTTGAGAAGGTATTGATTCATCCTTCGATAATGTCAATAAACAAGCGTATCAATGCGATGTAATAAAAAAAGCGACCAAAAGCCGCTTTTCTTATTAAAAGTATTTTTTACCATCCCGGTGCAAACGTTAGTCCAATCACCGGACCACTCACATCTTTCCGTTGGAATGGAATAGCTGCATATGGTTCAATAACGAAATAGCCAAATACATTTACCCGTAGCGATAATCCGGCACTCATTGCAGGAATTCGTTCGGTAATAAGCGTTTGAGTATTGGTTTGAACATCATAGCCTTCATATTGGCGCGGTTGAGATCTAAACGTAACTTTAGAGTCCTGATCGTATGCCAAACCGATATCGAAGAAAGCATTTAAATCAGAGAATAGAAATTTGGATTCAATAGCCGACAATCGCTTGGGGCCGGTAAAAGGCAACCGTACTTCAAAGTTAAGCACGGCAATTTTTGAACCAGTTAGTTGACTTAGGCTGAACTGGCCAGGTGTATTAATAGCTGTTCCTTTTTTGTAAAATGAATTCGCTTCATAACCGCGAATGAAATATGGATATCCTACAAAAAGAGGATATAATCTATTCTGATCTTTTCCTAAACGAGAATAACTGTAAGCCCTAAACGCCAGGGTAACAGGCATAATACGATGATATTTTCTAAAATCGGCAGTAAGGGCTGTAAAACTATAATCGCCTAAATAACTTTCTGCACCGAATCTGTAGCGAAATCCTGCTAAAGGAGCGGTAATTCCCATTAATGAATTATCCCCTACAAATGCGCTATTCAGTTGGTAAATGGTGAACGGTTGAAAATCAATTCCATAGGCGCGGTAATCTTCGGCCGCTTCTTCCCTGGGTACTTTTCTTTTGTCGGCACCAAGCTGGCCCCCATTTAAAGAATAATAATTACTGTATCTGTCTAAGCGATAGCTATACCAGGCGGCCCCGGTTCCAAGCTCAAAACGAGAAATCCGTGAAAAAGGATATGAAGCAAATGCCTGGATCTGATCCTCAAAAGTTCTTAAGATGTCATAGTCTTCTACATATATCTGTCCGACATTTGGATCATTCTGAATACTAATATTCGAAAAGCCTGAAACGTAAGGGATATGCGATACGGCGGCGCCCCAGTTTATTCGGGATTGCTGGTTAATATACGCAACCTGCCCACCAAAATCATAGATTTCACCATTTACTGCTGCTGCAGCCTGAATTTGGTTGCCACCCAAAATATCGCTGAATATTCCCTGAACACCGCTCGATAAGCCCGTTCCTAAACGCCCAACCTGAGCTCCGACGCCGTTGCTTGACAGGTAATCAAGCTTAAATTGAGGCCGGTAGGGCACTTGCTTTATTGATTCGGGTTCGATTAATTCAAACCTTTCGAAATTATTGAGATTGGCATTAATTAAATCTACGCCAGAGCTTTTTACCGGTGGAAGAATAGCAGCATTGAAGTTTAATGCTTGCGGCGAAACCTCTACCGCCTTAAATTCACTGGCTTTGGCATTGTAAATCGTGTATTTTTGAGATCTATAATAAGAGTATACGACGTCGTCGTTATAGGATAGACTTAATGCTGGCGAATATTCTGTAATCCCACTTATTCCTGTAAAGTAATCCGTTAACTGTTCTACTTTTCCGCCAGAAAGAGTGTAGCGGTACATATTTCTGAATCCATCTCTGTTAGAGAGGAAATATATTTGCTGACTGTTTCCAGAAAATTGAGGATTCATGTTATTTGCCCCTTCAAATACTGGAATACTTCTTATGGTTTTAGTCGCCAAATCCATTATTGCCAGTGTATAGGTTATCGCAACACTTTTGTCAGATGCAGCATCTAAGGTCGTTCTATCGCTGGTAAAAACAAGAGAACGGCCATCTGGTGAGTAGCTCGGGGCATAATCTGAATATTTGTCGTTGGTAAGTTGTGTTAATTTTTTTGTTCGCAAGTTGTATATGAACAGATCGCTATAGCCATCTTTTAATCCAGTAAACGCAATTTCATCGCCGTTAGGGGCAAAGCTGAGATTGCTGAATTCTTCAACTGGGCCCATTCCTTCAACTAGTAAATTTTTTCCGCTGTTCGCGTCGACCACAAATAGTTTTGTGCGTCCTCCGCTAAAAGCGCTAAAGGCGAATCGCTTGCTATCAGGCGACCAGGCCCCTGCAGATTCAATAAAACTAAATTCGTCTATATGTGTGTTTGTGGCTTTACTTGTGAGCTTTCGAATTATTTTCCCCGTATGCGCATCCGCCAGATAGAGATCGATACTCAGTAGTTCTTTTTCAGATAAAAAAGCAATGTACTTTCCGTCCGGAGACACAGCCGGCGCCACGTTCATATCGCCAGCATTGGTTGAATTAAGTACATTTTTACCGGTTGGAACCTGGGAAGTATCTTTTAATAAAGGTTTATAAGTGTTCTCTATACTGGTTCGCCATAAGTTCGATAAAGTTCGTTCATCATATCCAAAGGTTCTTCTTATGGCCATTTCATAACCATATTTCGCTGTGGCTTTAAATAGCGGAACAATTATGGTGTCTCCGTAGGTTGATCCAATATAGGTCCAGAATGCTTGTCCGTAGCGGTAAGGGAAATACCTGTTATTGGTGGTAAGATCGCGAAGGGTTGGAATATCCTTATTGATATAGGCGTCTCTCATCCACATCCCTGTAAAGGCATCAACTTTACCTATAGACAAATATTCGGCCATCCCTTCAACCATCCATAAAGGAAGATTGCCAATATTTTCGAGATTAGTTGAGTCGCCTTCTATTAGCGAGTGGTATTGAAATGCATGGACCAATTCGTGCCCTAAAACGTGGCGTGTTTGATGGTTAAGAGACATTAAGGGCATAACAACCCTGTTTTTTAAGCCTTCTGTAACACCACCTGTCCCAACGCCAACCCCACCGGCGATGGCGGTAGTTGATTGAAAATCAGGATGGTTTTCGTATAGGATTATAGGATTTCTTTTTGAGAAGGTATCTCTGAATACCTGCTGGTGCAAGTCGTACCAAACTTCAGCCTCCTGAAGAAAATGAGTAGTTATAGTATCGTTTTTCAGGTAATCGTATAACTCAAAATGCTGCGATTGATGAACTTTAAACTTCAGATTTTTATAGCGGACAAGGTTCTGTCCGAAGTATTGTGCATAAGCAGGTGCGGAGCCGGCCATGTAAATTATAAGGAGAGAAAAGCATAATTTAAGTGCCTTCGCCCTAGTTGCGTCCAGGTAAGTCATATAAAGCCATTTATTTCTAAAATACGTTTATTTAAGTCTTAATGCTACGATAGAGATTATATAATTAAAAAAATTAATTAATTGTTTTGTTCTTCTCTTCTTTTCCGCCTGGCTTCCTGTCTTTTTTCTCTATTAGTTTGTGGTTCTGTGTTTATCTGCTGCTGTGATTGATTTGCAGGTGCAACAGGTTTATTATCAGATGATTTTGGTGTTACTTTCTTTTGAGATACTGTATCAAGAGGTTCATCAAATTCTATATCATCGGGTGTTGCTAAGGAATCTACCATGACAGAATCGACTGTTACCGTGTCTCTCGGGATCACAGTCGGACATTGATATTCCCGCGTTATTTCAACTGTTGGTTTAGGGAATGGGCCGTAGGTGTAACCTGTCGATGGATCGTGATACACCTTTTCCATAAATTTACCAAAAATAGGTAAGGCCGTATGCGAACCTTCGCCTGTGCCTGATGTTCTGAAATGAACGCTTCGTTCATCGCAGCCCACCCACACACCGGTTACCAAATCTTTTGTGATGCCCATATACCAGCCATCTACGAAATCTGAGGACGTTCCGGTTTTACCACCAATTTGATTTCCTTTTTTCCAAAGATCCCATTCCCATAAAGATTGAGAGGTACCGCCCGGTTCGTCTATTCCCCCACGGAACATGTAGAGCATTAGCCAGGCAATTTCTTCACTGATTACTTGTGTTTGTTTTGTTTTGAATTCCTGGATTACGCGCCCATCATTGTCTGTAATTTTATAGACTAAAATTGGTTCTGTTCTTTTTCCCTTATTTAAGAAAGTACCATAAGCTTTAACCATTTCATACACAGAGACATCGTTAGATCCTAAGCTTACTGAAGGAACAGATTTTAATTTGCTTTCTATCCCACATTCATGAGCGTACTTCACCACATTGTCCCAGCCAACTTTTTCGGTTACTTGTGCTGTAACAGAATTGACCGAACGTCCCATGGCATGTCTCAAGGTCATTTCCCTTCCGGAGAAAGAATAGTCTGCATTTTTGGGTTCCCAGTAAAGGGTTTTATTGTTCTCCTGGTACGCAATTTTTACCGGCCTATCCACAAATTTATCGCAGGGACTCATTCCGCTCTCTAAAGCAGCCAGGTATGCGAATGGTTTAAACGTGGAGCCAGCCTGACGTTTGGCCTGATTAACATGATCAAAATTGAAGTGTTCGAAATCAACTCCGCCAACCCAAACCTTAATATGTCCATTCATCGGATCCAGCGTCATCATCCCGGTATTAAGTATTTTGGCATAGTACTTAATTGAATCAATCGTTGAAAATTCCACCTCTTTTGTGCCATTCCAGTTAAAAACCTTCATCTTTTTAGGCTTATTAAGGTAGTAATTAATTGAATCAGGGTTGTTATTGTACTTTTTCTTTAAATAGCTATATAAAGGAAGTCTTTGGGCAGCCTTTTCAGGGAAGTCTTTAATCTCATCACCGTTAGAGTCTCTCCATGGATTCTGATCTCCCCAGGCATTATTTAGTCGTTGTTGAAGGACCTTCATTTGTTCCTTCATTGCTTCTTCCGCATATTGCTGAAGTTTGGAGTCGATCGTAGTATAGATCTTTAATCCAGATTCGTAAAGGTCATACCCATTCGTTTCGCACCAATCTTCAAGATATCTGGCGACAGCCGAACGTAAATATGAATCACCCCGGGTATCTTCAATAACATCTCCTTTAGTGATGCCCAGTGGCCTGGATTTGTACTTTTGATATTCCTGTTGAGAGATATAGCCATATTTTTCCATTTGCGACAGCACTACGTTGCGTCGTTCAAGGGTTTTTTCAGGGTTGTTATCGGGATTGTAAGTAGTGGTAGCTTTTAACATCCCGACAAGCATGGCCGAGTGCTCAATACTTAATTTTTCAGGCTCTTTATTGAAATACTTTTTTGCTGCAGTTTTTAATCCATAGGTGTTTCTGCCGAATGTTACAGTATTAAAATACATGGTTAGTATTTCATTCTTCGAATACTGATGTTCCAGCTTCAAGGCTGTTGTCCATTCCTTTAGTTTGTAAACCAACGTTCTTGCGATGGGTATATGTCTTATAAAACCCTGTTGTTTATTATTGCGGGTCCTGTAAAGGTTTTTAGCAAGCTGCTGAGTTATGGTGCTTGCTCCTCGTTTATCACCAGAAAAAGTTGAGGCTAAACTTGAAAAAACAGAATATATATCGACTCCATGATGCTTATAAAAACGCACATCTTCTGTTGCGATAAGAGCATCAATGGTACCTTGGGTAATTTGTTTAAAATCTATAGGAGTACGGTTTTCCTTAAAATACTTCCCGATAAGTTTGCCATCAGCCGTATAAAGTTCTGAGGCAATCTGCATAGTAGGCTTTTTAATATCCCGGTAGGTTGGAGAATAGCCGAAAAGTCCAAGGAAGTTTATTTCAATGGCGCAGAAAAGTAAAAGAATAAAATAGATTAGGATGCTGAAGTATCTAAGGGGTTTGTTCCCAATTTCTTTGAACATTTTTTTATTTTTACAATGATAAGGGTCGGGTTAGCGTAAATACAAGCTTAAACAATACAAACATATAAAAGATTGTAGGCATTCACATTTATCTTGGGTATAGATCCGAACTTTCTCTGAATTAATCCAGCAGCTTAAATTTATCCGCATCTTTTAAAAACGGAAATAATTTTCTCGCTTTAATAACTTCATCTTTCGAAATTGAAAATGTATACAAATCTTCATCGTTTGGTTTATAATAAACTGTTTTTCCATTAGGGTCGATGCACATTGAATCGCCTGAATGGTAAACTTCGTTGCCGTCATGACCAACCCGGTTTACACCAATTACATATGAAAGATTTTCGACCGCACGGGCGGGTATTAGCGCACGCCAGTGCATTGAGCGACGCTCGGGCCAATTTGCTACGATTAACAATAAATCGTATTCCGGTTCTGTATTTCTTAACCATACCGGAAAACGAAGGTCGTAGCAAATAGCGGGACAGATCTTCCAGCCATTTAAGTCCACTATCAGTTTGTCTTTCCCGGGGGTATAAAAATCATCTTCTTTAGCTAATCCGAAGAGATGTCTTTTGTCGTATTTTTCGAATGTGCCATCCGGACGCATCCAAATTAATCTGTTATAATAATTGTTATTTTCTTTGATTATAAGGCTTCCTGTTATTACACATTCAAAGCGTTTAGCTTGCTGTTGCATCCATTGCATCGTTCGGCCATTCATTTCTTCGGCCAATTCCGCAGTGTTCATAGAAAAACCCGTATTAAACATTTCCGGAAGTACAATTAAGTCGGTTTTTTCTCTTATTCCCGACAATCGCAGACTAAGGTTTTTGAGATTTTTTTCTATATTTTCCCAAAATATGTAAGCCTGGAATGTTGTTATTTTTAACACGCTCATTAATGTTCTGTCTTAATGAATAAAAATTAAACTTTAGTTAATCTTTCAACGGCATTTTCTAAAGTTTCTTGCTTTTTGGCGAAGCAAAATCTTATCACTCCGAAATCGGTTGATTTTGAGTAAAATGCAGAAGTTGGAATAGATGCAACGCCGAACTTTTCTGTTAATCGTTTGGTAAATACAACGTCATTTTCGTCTGTTAAATCCCGAATTCCAACACATTGAAAATAAGAACCTTCACAAGGTAGCAGTTGAAAACGTGTTTGAAGTAATAATTTTCTAAAAAAGTTTCGTTTTTCTTCGAAGAACGTTTTTAGCGTTTCGTAGTAATCAGTATGCAACAGCATATCTGCAATAGCATATTGTACAGGAGAATTAACACTAAACACCAGGTATTGATGTACCTTTCTGAATTCATTCATTAAGGCCTCTGGTGCCAAACAATAGCCGATTTTCCAGCCCGTGTTGTGAAATAATTTGCCAAATGAAGTGGAAATAAAACTTCGCTCGCGCAATTCCGGATATCTGGCCATGCTCAAGTGTTCGTTGCCATCGTATACCATATGCTCATAAACTTCATCGCTGAGAATAAGTATATCGGTATCTTTTGTGAGTTTTATAAGGTGATTGATATCCTCTTGCTTAAGAATGGTGCCTGTGGGGTTTTGCGGGGAATTAAGAATAATCATTCTCGTGCGGTTCGATATAAGCTTTTTCACCATATTCCAATCAATAACATAATCAGGAGGTGAAAGCTCGAATGGCTTTACAAGCCCACCTAAAAGTTTAATTGAGGGTGCGTAAGAATCGTAGGCGGGTTCGAAGATAATTACTTCATCTCCGGGGTGGATAACAGAAGCAAGTGCAGTGAAGATGGCTTGTGTTCCACCGGCAGTAACAGTTACTTCCTTTTCAGGATGATATTCTGCACCATATAATCTGTTCATCTTTTCTGCTATTCTTTCATTTAAAACTGGCACTCCGCCCATGGGGGCATACTGGTTTTTACCACCGAGCATATATTTATTGGTTAATTCAATAAGTTCGGCCGGTCCTTCGAAATCAGGGAATCCCTGGGAGAGATTGATGGCATTGTTGTCTGCAGCGAGTTTAGACATCACCGTAAATATCGTGGTGCCAGTATTTGGAAGTTTGGAATTAAAATGGATCATCGGCGGCAAAATAACGATTTGCAGTTTCTTTAGACAAGTTTTAATGAACTTATCTGGAACTCGTTTAGTGCATAAAAGTTGTATTTTGCTACAATCTAAAATATCCAAACGAGAATCTTTAACAGTAATTCTAATGCACAAACAAGTCGAATCGCTAAAGGCAACAAGAAAATTTTTATTAAACCTGATTGCCGACCTCACAGTTGACGAATTGAATAAAATTCCTTCCGGATTTAATAATAATATAATCTGGAATCTGGCACATCTGATCGCAAGCCAGCAAGGAGTGTGTTATAAAAGGGCAGGGCTGGACATGGTTGTCGAGGAGTCTTTTTTCGAGGCCTATAAGCCAAATACTAAGCCTGAATGTTTTGTTGAAAGCCAGGAGATCGAAGTAATTAAAGGAATGTTTATTTCTACCATAGACATGTTTGAGAGCGACTTAAAAAAAGGAATTTTTGAAATTTATCCGAGCTGGACTACAAGATATGGAGTGGAATTGAAGAATATCGGCGACACGCTTACTTTTTTGCCTTTTCATGAAGGTTTGCATTACGGATATATTATGGCCCTTAAAAGAGTTGTAAAGAACATTTGACCGTTTGATTGAATAAAAAAAGGGTTGGACTTGGTCCAACCCTACATCTACCTATGAAAAATGTCCTTTTGGGGAAGGACACTCTCTTATACTTTTATTGGTTATCAGAAGTTACACAACATTTTATTTATTTTAATATTTTAAGTTAATTCTCTGACTATAAGTGTGTTTGTTTTTTGGGTTAGATTTCAGATTCTGGTGACTGTCTCAGAAATGAGTTTATCGCCCTGCCTTTCAAAACTGTTGATGTGCGGGTGATAATTTTAATGTTATTCAATGGTTTAACTCGTTCGTTTAACAAATAGTTGTATTTTCGTTTCGTCTATTTTAATCTTTAGTTAATGATTCCTCAGCTACTGGTCATTAATTTGTTTGGTTTTTTCTTTACAGATTAGTTATACAAGGATTTGTTATCTAATTAATTTTAATGTTTTCTATCTCAAACTATGCTCTCAAATACCGAACTCTTACAAAAGATATTAGATACCATTGAAGAAGGGGGGCACCTGGATGTCGCGGAAAAGAAGGATATTGTAGAAAAGCTGACCACGAGTGAGGTGAAGTTCAGAAACGCTTTCCAATATTCGGCGATAGGAATGGCTTTGGCGGATGTTGATGGACGTTGGATAGATGTAAATCCAGCTCTCTGCGAAATGTTGGGATATTCTAAAAATGAGTTGTCTGAGCTTACTTTTCAGGATATTACCTTCCAGGAAGATTTGGTGCAAAATCTGAAGTATATTGAACAGGTTCTAAATCGGGAAATTGACACTTTTCGTATGGAAAAGCGATATCTCCATAAAAATGGAAATATTGTATGGGCGCTGGTAACTGTGTCGCTAATGTGGAATGACAAGGAGAATGATGCCGATTTTTTTATTGCGCAGATAATTGATATAACTCAATCTAAAGAATTAGTTGCGCAATTAGAGGTGAAAAACTCTCAGCTAAATCTCACGTCGATAGATCTTAGAAATAAAATTGAGCAGTTAGAAGAGTTTAACCGGATAGTTGCTCACAATCTAAGAGGCCCCGTCGGAAATATCTTGCAGCTGAGCGAGATGCTTCATGAAGAAAAAGAAGCGGTGGATTTTTACGTTCCGTTGTTGAAAGAGGCCAGCGCGAGTTTAGACAGTACTTTAAAGGATTTAATAAAAATACTGGAGATTAAACTAAACAAATCTATCGCTTTTCAGCACTGTTTTTTTGAAGAAATAGTTTCGAAGGTGAAAAGCATGCTGAATATTCAAATATATAATCAAGGGATCAGGTTTATTACAGCTTTTGAGGTTGAAAGTATCGACTATCCATCTGTGTATTTAGAAAGTATACTGTATAATCTTATAAGCAATGCGATAAAATACAGAAAGCAGCGTGCGATTCCCGAAGTGAAATTGAGGACTTATAGAGAAGACGAAAGGGTAGTTCTCGAAGTTTCGGACAATGGTTTGGGAATTGATTTAAAGAAATACGGGCATCAGATCTTTAAATTGAATAAAATTTTTCATAAAGGATTTGACAGCAAAGGTTTGGGTTTATTTATTCTGAAAAATCAAATAGAAACTTTAGGTGGGAGTATTTCGGTGAAAAGCGAACCAGATATTGGGTCAACGTTTAAAGTTGTGTTTTAATGGAGCACGATACAACCATCGCAATTGTTGATGATGACAGGATTTTTCATCTGTTAACCCGCAGGATGCTAGCAAAAACAGGCCGAGCGGAAAAAATCCTGGAATTTTATGATGGGCAGGAAGCTTTAACCTATTTAAAAAACAATCTGAATGAAGTAGCAAACTTACCAGATTTGATATTTCTTGACACTGAGATGCCGTTTATGGATGGCTGGCAGTTTCTTGATGAATACAGCGAGCTGATCTTACCAAAACCTATTGTTGTTTATATTGTAAGTTCGTCCATCAGCGTTTTAGATCATGAGAAATCCCACCATTATAAAAAAGTTAAAGGGTTTGTAATTAAACCCTTTAATCGCGAAAAAATGATGGAAATATTATGACCTGAAAAGTTGATCTTGACTTAGTTATTGGGCGTCGTATATCACTACTTTCTCAAATAATACTCTAAAACTATCTAAAAAGGCTTTATGTAAGGGATGAACCTGATAGACATCATGGCCAGCTAAGTCATCAAAAACAATCAGTAAAGAAAAAGTATAAGTGGTATCAACAACCGGTCTGTCTATTGCAGCTGGTGTTCCGATATAAATTGATCTGATTGTCTCAATAGTTTGCAGTGATTCTAATCCTGCCTTAAAAGATTGTTTTGTTTCTTCGGATGTATCGGCTTTAAGCCAGAATAATACATGGTGTGTAAGCATGTTTCGATTTTTAAAGTGGCAAATATATTAGAATGGTAGTTATTCTGCAGTAAATAGTATAAAAGCTTTTTTGCTTCAATAATTTCTACTGTGATTTGCCAACATAGATTACAGGGAAGCCGAAATGCTCACTACTAAACTTCCCTGTCCGCCTCATCGCACTTATCTTCTAGCGGAAAGTATTTTCCCGACGCCAATATTCTTCTGATGAAATTATATAGAGCTTTTTTCGATCGCGTATTCTATTTTTCAATCACCTTTATTAATGTTCCGGAACTAAGCCTGTCGGTTAATTTCATTCCATTCAGGATTGCCAGTTCTTCTAATCTTGCAGAAGGAGTATTAAAACTGCGGAGCGCCTGATCTAAAGTACTTGCTTGCTTAACGGTTTTTATACGTACCCTTTCTGGTTTTTTATTTATTTTGGAAGCATCAGTTAAGATGTTGAAACTCTGCATTGAATTTGTAAAATACTGATTATAGCTATTGAAATCTGCCGCAGTACTTACACCCAGCATATGGTAAATATTGTCGCCTTGCTGAATCAGGTAGGATAGCGTTCTAAGTGTACCTTGTTCTTGTTTTTGATCGGCAACCATGGCAATAGCTCTTAGTCCGTTTACGGTAGTTTCCCGGGAATCTACCAGGGTAAGATTGTTTTGCTGCAAAACTGCACTGGCAGCTTCCTGAAGTGTTTTTCCCGGAGCCATCGTTAGCATCATCATTGCTTTCCCATTGCTAGGTGCCATTTGAAATACCTGGGGTGAGTTTTGATATTTCCATCCTGTTGGTATCTGGAATTGGAACTTTAATACTGGGTGATAAAATACAAAGTTCTCCACAAAGCCCTGTTTAGGATCTTCTCCGTATATTATACCGTCAATTCTTTGAAGATAAGTATTCCGGTTAACCTGTGGGTTTGTTAAGCTGAGTTTTTGAGCCCATTCTGTGGCCAGTTTATTTACTGTTACATTTCTGCTTCCAGGATTGGGGTGTGTGGATAAGAAATCAGGGAGTTCTTCTGCACCACTTCTGGCTGCATTTCTTTCCAGAGTTGTAAAAAAGCCTGCCATTTCATGAGCATCATATCCAATTTTTGAAGAGTATTCTACTCCCAGCTCATCGGATTGACGTTCATCATCGCGACCAAATTTTAAAAATAAAAGTCCTAAGCCCTGAGACGCTTGTTGGGCAAATCGTCCGAACTCTGGTGAAATTACCATACCTGCAATGAGCCCCACCTGTCCCAATATTGCATTCCTTTGTTGAACCACTGAATGGCGTGCAGTAATGTGTCCTATTTCGTGGCCCAGAACCCCCGCAAATTGAGCTTCATTATTAAAGTTAGCCATAATCCCACGGGTGAAATAGACATAACCACCTGGCACTGCAAATGCGTTTATAACTTCCGAATCAACTATTCTGAACTGGTAATTTAGCCCTGGCCGGTGAGAAATAGCCGCCATTGCCTTACCCTTTTGAGTGATGAAATCTTGCAAAGACTTGTCGTCGTATAGGCCATATTGCGCTATGATTTGCGGATCGGCCTCTTGCCCCATGGCAATTTCCTGTGCTTCGGACATCAGTACTACTTGCTTTTTGCCTGTAACCGGATTTACAGCACATGAGTCTATGCACAACATCGTTGCAGCCATAAACGAGATTAAAATATATCTTTTCATAAGAGAAGCTTAACTGGTGGTGTTTATGAATTTATCTATAGTTAATTTAACAATTCAATATTCAGGCCAGAATATCTTTTGTCGAAGAAAAAATATTTAAAGAGCGTTGTAGGTAATATTTTCTTGTAAAAGCTGTTCTATCAAGAATAGTTTGCTCGTTTTTGTAAACACTTTTATCATTTTTATTGTACTAACCTGTGATTTTAGCGCAGGCAGAATTATATATGAATAAAGAAATCTCTGGTATAGCCCTCATCTTATCCATTTTTGCGAGCAGCTGCTCCTCCTTATACATGCCCAACGTTCCAAATACTCCGATGCTTAGTGAAAAGGGCGAATTACATGCAAGTGGCAATATTTCCTTAAAAGGAAATGCGAGTTTAAACACAGCATATGCACTTTCAGATAATTTCGCCGTAATTCTTAACGGCGCATTTATTAACAGAGACCAAACTAGAAAAGATTACAGGCAAAATATGCTGGAAATAGGAGGAGGCTACTTCAGTACTTTTGGGTCGGAAAATAACCGCATACTCGAGATTTATGGCGGTTTCGGCCGCGGAAAAAGTGAACGAATATTTAATGATTTAGCCTCAAGCGGGTTGGTAATTACTTACGACAGACAGGAAATGACTTTCAGTAAAGGTTTTTTGCAGGTTAATTACAGTTCAAAAAAGGAAAATGGATTGCGCTTGTTCGGAAAAAATTTCCCACTAAACTACGGAACGGCTATTCGGGGTAGTTACCTGAATATGAAGTCTTTTAGACTGAACGATGTCAATCAGCCACGTGAAGATAATATTTTTATTGAGCCCATATTTTTTACCCGGATGCGGTTAAGCGATGCTGTTCAATTGCAATACACTACCGGCAGCAATTTTGGCCTAAAAAATCGCAAATTTTTAACTGCCGGCAATTCGGTATTTAGTTTGGGTTTTGTGGTTAATGTTGGTGGAATGATTTCAAACAGGTGATTTTTTTATTTAATCCCCTTCTCCCATTAGTTTAATTGACAAGCCATCAATTTCTGAGCGTATTTTGATCTGACAGGCCAGTCGGCTGCGGGATGTGGCATCCGGTCGTGAGTCAAGCGTAATCAGTTCCTGTTCCTGTGCTTCCGGAAGGTTTTCCCAGCCTTCATTAACCTGGCAATGACAGTCTGAACAAAGAGCCATGCCTCCGCAGGTCGCCCTTAAATCGTATTCATAGGCTTTTAATGTTTCCATTAAGTTCAGATTAATTCCCTCCGGAACCTCAATTATCTGGACCTCACCGTCTTTGTTTTCAACTCTTATCTTAATCATATTAAAACGTATTCACACCGTATACCGTGGTGTATTTAAAACTCAGTTTCTGATCCGGGTAAACAAATTTGAAAGCGCTTTGCGCCATCAAGGCTGCCTCATGGAATCCGCATAGGATCAATTTCAGCTTCCCCGGATAGGTATTGATATCGCCGATGGCAAAAATCCCTTCTATGTTGGTAGAATAGTCTACGGTATTAACCTCAATTGCCGACTTATCGATGCTCAATCCCCAATCTGCAATCGGACCTAATTTGGGAGTCAAACCAAATAGCGGGATCAAATAATCTGTTTCGATTGTTGAGACTTCGTTGTGTTTACCTTGTATGGTTACTTCTTTTAAGTGTCCGTTTCCGTGAATTGCGGTAATATGAGATTGAAGAATAAGGTTGATCTTGCCATTTTTTGCCAGATCAAATACCTTTTCTGCAGAGTCAGGCGCTCCCCGGAAAGTATCGCCCCGATGTACCAGAGTAACTTTTGATGCTACTTCAGAAAGGAAAATAGTCCAATCTAATGCTGAGTCGCCGCCGCCAGAAAGCACCAGTTTTTTGTCCCTGTATAATTCCGGGTTTCTAATCATATAAGAAACACCCTTCCCTTCAAACTCTTCTAACCCCTCAATAGCTGGTTTTCTAGGTTCAAAACATCCCAATCCACCTGCAATAACAACGGCTTTGCTATGAACTTCAGTGTTCTCATTGGTTCGAACAATGAAAGTTCCGTCTTCCAGACGTTCAAGATGGTCAACCCGTTCTCCTAAAGAAAAACCGGGCTTAAAGGTTGCAATTTGATCTATTAATCCATTCACCAGATCCTGGGCATTGATTACGGGAAAGCCGGGAATGTCATAAATTGGTTTTTGGGGATAAATTTCAGAAAGCTGCCCCCCAACCTGAGGTAAAACATCAATTAAATGGCAGCGCATTTTCAGCAGGCCTGCTTCGAAAACTGCAAAAAGTCCAACCGGACCGGCACCAATAATGCATATATCTGTTTTAATTTGTTCCATACTTGTATTATCTATTGTACAAATATGGACCTAAGAAAACAGGCCCGCAAATCACTATTGGTGATGCATTATTACTTTAAGTTATGGGCTTTGCAGAAACGTTTAAATAGATCAACCAGTTTTGATGAATTGCCATGTAATTGAATGAATTGAAAGGTTCTGAAAATGTCAAGCTCCTGTATTTCAATGATGCTCAGTTCGTTGTACTTTAACTCTTTGAGTACCGATTGGATAGATAAAAAAGCTGCTGTTTCAGAATTAGCAAGGTATTGTTTAATGCTGCTGCTGTTTTGGAAATAGGTTTCGACTTTCAGATCTTTTGGATTGACCTTTGCCTGAGTTAATGCCTTGAATACCACATCAAGTGTTCCTGAACCTTGTTCGCGGAGTACTAAGGGTATTTGAAGAAGTTGTTGAGGACTGATTTCAGACTGTTTTGATAAGTTACCGGCAGATCGTGTGACCAGTACAATTTCATCTTTGGCAAAAGGTTCGTAGGCGAGTTGCGGAAAATGAGAATTACCTTCCACTAAGGCAATGTCGATTTTTTCGGCAATCACCTGCAATGAAATCGAATCTGTATTGCCCTCCACGAAACTAAAGGATACGTTGGGATAGGATTTCTTGAATAGAGCCAGGATTCTGGGAAGAATATTTTGAGCAATCGTGGTACTGGCCCCAATGCGTAAATTGCCACCCGTAACATCATTTAACTGCGAAAGCTCAGTTTCCAGTGCCGCATAAGTTTCAAAGATCTTCTCCGAGTATTGAAGTAGAATCTCTCCTGCTGATGTAAGTGCAATTGAATTTCCGTTTCGCTTAAATAAGGCATTCCCGAGCTGTTGTTCTATTTCATGAATATGCTTCGTAACAGCTGGCTGAGAAATAAATAATTCGGTTGCAGCTTTCGTGAAACTTAACTTATGAGCAACGGTGTGAAATACTTTTAAGCGAAAATCGAAAACCATCAGATTGTTGAATACGTAAATATATTAGTTCTTGGCGTTATTTTTATCAAGCCATTCCGGAGTCTTTTTTTGTGGATCAAACAAAATTATTGCCTGTTGCTTTTCCTTTTAGTTTCTATGATGTTGCATTAAATGCGATATTGTAATCAAATAATAAATATGGAAAAGATTTATTTAAGTGATTCAGGCCCCAAAGTATCCCCCGCAGTATATGGATTTTACCGCTGGGATGAAGTGAAGAATACATCTGCAACGATGGAAAGTATCATAAACCTGTGTCTTGAATTGGGCATTAATACTTTCGATCACGCTGACGTTTACGGAGCCTATCAGTGCGAAGAATTATTCGGCGAAGCTATTGCAAAAAAATCTTTTAAAAGGGAAGATATTGTTCTGTTTACAAAATGCGGTCTAATGTTGCCTCATTCAAACAATCCACAGGTTCGGGTGAAACATTATAATACATCCAGACAGCATATTCTGCAAAGTGTTGATTCGTCGTTAAAAAAACTAAGGACCGATTATATTGATATTTTTTTATTGAATCAGCTTGATCCGATATCAAATCTGGAGGAGACAGCTTTTACACTCGATCAATTGAAAGAATCAGGCAAGATAAAGAATGTTGGTGTTGCTAATTTTTCAGTATTTCAGCATCAGCTGTTGGCTTCGTACTTAAAAAGGCCAATCGTAACCAATCATATCGAACTGAATTTGTTGAATACTTCTGCTTTACAAAACGGCCAAATGGATTATATTAAACAACGCTATATGCATCCATTGGTGTCTGCTCCGCTTGCGGAAGGACGAATTGCTACCGGCACAGATTCGATAGCAGTAAAAGTGAGGAAAAAGCTGGAAGAGATGAGTCCGAAATATAATGCAGATATCGAATCTCTGGCGGTGGCTTGGTTGGTCAAACTCGGAGCAATTCCGTTGATCGGTACTACTGACGAGAAGAGAATCAGAAATATTGTAAATGCTTTCACAATAGATCTTGACCGACAGGATTGGTATGAATTGTATGCCGCTTCGAAAGACGAATTTTAGGCTTCTAGCATGATCGCAGTCTTTTTTCAAAACCTATAAGGTTTCCAACCTTATAGGTTTACAGCCGCTTCCAACGTTTTGTCAGTTCAACTCAGCGACAAATCTAGGGCTTTGTGTGAGAAGTGATTTAAAACAAGGTCTGCGTACCTCCAGGTTTCAACTTTCCTAAATGTTTATAAGCTAATTCGGTAACTTCCCTTCCTCTCGAAGTACGCATCAAAAATCCTTCCTGGATTAAGAAAGGTTCATAAACTTCTTCAATAGTCCCTTCATCTTCACCAACCGAAGTAGCGATGGTTTTCAATCCAACCGGCCCCCCTTTAAACTTGTCGATAATGGAAACCAGAATGCGATTATCCATTTCATCCAAGCCATGTTCATCAACATTGAGTGCGTTTAGGGCGTATTTAGCAATTTCTGTATCAATGCTTCCGGTTCCTTTTATCTGTGCAAAATCGCGCGTTCTGCGTAAAAGTGCGTTGGCTATACGTGGTGTACCCCGACTCCTTCTGGCAATTTCATAAGCTCCTTCGTCGCTGATGGGAGTGTTGAGAATGGAGGAGGAGCGAAGTACGATGGTGGTTAGAAGCTTCGCGTCGTAGTATTGCAATCTCGAGTTTATTCCGAAACGAGCACGTAAGGGTGCGGTGAGCAATCCGGAACGGGTGGTTGCTCCAATCAAAGTAAAGGGATTCAGAGAAATCTGTACCGAACGTGCATTTGGTCCGGTTTCAATCATAATATCGATCTTGAAATCTTCCATGGCAGAATATAAATATTCTTCTACCAGCGGACTCAGGCGATGGATTTCATCAATAAAGAGAATGTCGCCGGTTTCAAGATTGGTTAAGAGGCCTGCTAAATCTCCCGGTTTATCCAACACAGGCCCGGAGGTAATTTTAATTCCGACGCCCATCTCATTAGCGATAATATTGGAGAGCGTAGTTTTTCCTAGTCCCGGAGGGCCATGTAAGAGCACGTGATCTAATGCTTCGCCGCGGAGTTTTGCTGCCTGAACGAAGATCTTTAAATTCTCAAGGATTTTATGCTGACCGGTAAAATCTTCAAATATCTGTGGACGAAGTACTTTTTCTATTTCCCTTTCTGATGAAGAAAGCCTTTCGGCATTAGGATCGAGATTCTCGTTAAGCATGTGGCTAAATTACGATTCTCGATTATATTTTTAAAGATTTCTGTATCGCTTGAAAATCATTTAAGGCCCGCTTATGTGATTCTCTCATACATTCAATCTCCACGAAATCGAACAAATCTTTAAATTATTATGCCAGCTGAATAAGAATTCATTAATTCGCAGAAATGCTTAAGATTTTTCATCTATACAGCTTAGTGGCCATGTTTTTTGTAGTGGTGCTAAGCTGCTGCAATCAAACGCAACCCAAGCTTCAGCGACAATCTTTTAAACCTTTTGAAGGGATAAAATTTATTGAAGTAAGGCGGGAGTTCGATACCGGTTACAGTTTTAGCAAACAAGGTTTTCAACAAATACCGGAATGGACACTTTCCTTTCTGCCGGGCGATTCTGTAAAAATTTACAGTCCTTTTGAAAAGAGATACATCTTTTATCCAATTTATTACGACCATGGGCAGGTAATGAACTTCGCCCGTGAATGGTTAAGACTGATCCATATTAATAAAGATAGCCTGGTTTTGCAATTGCTCAGAGTGCAATCAAAGGTGGTGAACAAGGAATTGTCCACTGTATATATGCGGTTTTATTCTGAAAATTATATCAAAAATGTGCTACATGCCAATCCGGACAGTATGCGAAAGCCTAATAGCAGGGATACTATGTATATCCGTCGGTTAATTAAGAGGGCGAATGCGTTTCCTTTGGTTGCTGACAGCTTATTTGCAGCTAGAAATCCGGTAGAATTTAAAAGTCTGGTTAAAGAAGTAACTGCCGAAAGGAGTGTGTTAGATAAGGAGGATCTAAATTATAGTGCGTCGAACGAATATCTATATCCTGAGTTCGATATTCATATCAAAAAAGCCTATAAAGATTTTGCGCAGAGTTTCACAGTGCTGGTTGACTCCAATGGCGAAATGAATGTAGGCAGCTTTGCTGTCATGGAAAAAGAATTTGAAGCTCCGAGGCGGAAAGTCCTCCAGGGGATTTTAGATGTTTATCTTGAGCGTTACTTTCATATAACACCAGGCAGGACATTGGGAATACCTCACGCAACAGAAATAATGCTGCACGTTAAAGGCACCAGGGATTGATGTTCGTGACCTTTGGCTTAGAAATAGCCGCGATATGAAAACGGACCTTGGAGAATCTGAACAAACAAATCTTATTAGAGCATGTCACAACCTATTATATCGTATTATCAGCAGCAAATTTCGGATTCTGATGCTCAGATACAACGCTACGACAAGCTGGTAAACACCTTTTCTTTTCTACGCCTTTTCTCCATTTTGCTAGGTGGGTATCTGGTCTACCAAACCCTTCGGTTTGAGATAATTTGGCTTACAGAATTAACTTTCCTGCTTGTTGTGGTTGGCTTCGCTTTTTTAGTGAAAAAACAAGGTTCGTATGAAAAAAGAAAATCTTTCTATGCGGCCCTCAAAACTGTCAATGAAAATGAGATCTCCAGCATAAACCATCAGGAGAATATGTATCCGGATGGTTTTGAATACGTAAATGATGGGCATAGCTATACTTCCGATCTGGATATCTTTGGAAAGGCGTCTTTGTTTAATTTGGTTAACCGCTGTGCATCCCCGATGGGCAATGAAAAACTTGCCTACTGGTTTAGCCGGGCAGGAAAAGAAAGTAGTATCCTGCAAAGACAGCAAGCTGTGAAGGAATTGAGTGCAAAGCAAGATTGGGTACAAGAAATTAAAGCCTATCTGCTTTTTGCGAAAAACACCCGAATCTCTGACATCAATAATCTATTTGCCTTCTTTCTGCAGGAGAATGATTTTACAAAATCTTTGCTTCGAATCTATATCCAGTTCGTCCCTTTTATCTTCTTGGTTTTAGCTGTAGCTGCCTGGTATGTCCCTTTGCTTCTTATTCCTCTGATTTTAATTGCACTTATAAATGCGGTACTTGTATTAAGTAATCAGTTAAAAGTAAATAGAACCGACCGCTTGCTGAGCATTGCGGGTAAAACATTGTCCTCCTATTCAGACGGGTTTAAAAAAGTTGAAAATGAAAAATGGGAATCGGCCCTTCTCCAGTACTTGCATGATCGGCTGAAAAGCGATAGGTCTATTACTTTCTCTGCAGAATTGAAGACTTTATCTGTTTTGATGAGACGCTTAGAGTACCGTTTAAATATGTTCATTGGTCCGCTTTTAAATGGAATAATGGCATGGGACGTACGGCAACTGATTGCTATTGAAGATTGGAAAACAAACAATAAAGAGTTAATGCCGAAAGCTTTTGATGTTTTGGCGTCGGTTGAGGCTTTAATAAGTTTAAGCAGTTTGCACACCAATTACCCCGAATGGTGTTTCCCCGAAATTGTGCTTCATGAGAATTATACCTATTCAGCCGAAAAGCTCGCTCACCCTTTAATCCCCATTTCGCAACGAGTTAGTAATGAGTTTGCTCTGCGGGACACGAGAAAGATAGACATCATTACAGGGTCGAATATGGCTGGGAAAAGTACTTTTCTAAGAACCATCGGTATCAACGCTGTGCTTGCCTTTTCGGGCGCGCCGGTATGTGCAAGCACGATGCAGATAACGGTTATGAATCTGTTTGCATATATGCGAATCAGGGATTCTCTGAATGAAAGTATTTCAACATTTAAAGCAGAATTGAACCGTTTACAATTGCTTTTAGAGGTGTTGAATAGAGAGGAGCGGGTTTATTTTCTGATCGATGAGATGCTTCGAGGCACCAATTCTGTTGATAAATATCGCGGATCGAAAGCTGTAATTGAAAAATTGATTGCTCAGAAGGCAGTTGGCATAGTCGCCACACACGATTTGCAAATTGCAGAGCTCGAACAAAAGCACGCGGATTATGTCCGCAATTTCTATTTTGACATTCAAATCGTGAACGGAGAAATGTTGTTTGATTATAAGCTCAAACATGGCGAGTGTAAAACATTTAATGCTTCGTTGCTTTTGAAACAGATTGGCATTGATGTGGAGATCTGATTTTTCACAGAACAGAAAAACCTATAAGGTTTCTAAAAACCTTATAGGTTTAATAAAAAGTTCTAATCTTATTTCGCCTGCGCGAACTGCAATTTCAAATCAATTTCAACTGCCTTTCCTAAAGCAGCACCGCCAGCTTCTGTTAAAGCATTGTATTTTAATCCGTAATCAAACCTATTGATTACGCCTTTTCCTTTAAATCCTGCTTTAGTATTTCCGTAGCCATCTTTTGCGGTTCCGCCATAAGTTACATCAAACTTTGCTGGTTTGGTAATCCCATGGATTGTCAGGTTTCCATTTAATACATATTTATTACCTGATAATTTTTTTAAGGAAGTGCTTTTGAAGGTCATTTTAGGATATTTTTCAGCATCAAAAAAGTCTGCTGACGTTAGGTGTTTGTCGCGCATTTCGTTGTCGGTGTCAATGCTGTTGACATCAACTGTGAAATCAATTTTGGCATCGGTCAGATCAGGTTTTGCACTGCTGATCGTTCCATCATACGTTTTAAATTTTCCTTCAACTTCAGAAATTACCAGATGTTCGATGTTAAAGTTTACTGATGAGTGTACAGGGTCTACAACCCATTTAGTTTGTGCTTTTAAGCTTAACGATGAAGCTATGATTGCTACTGCGATTAATGATGATTTCATGTTATTTGTTATTTAATTTGTTTAAATGATGATTATACTGTTAGGAAAAATTTCTGTTTAGGGGTTCGAACTTTGGGTAGGCTTACCAGCCAGTCCTGATTGATATCTCTATATCCTAAAGGTAAAATACTTACGCTTTTCAATCCTTTTGCGGAAAGGCCCAGTAAATCATCCAGAGCGGTAGAGTTAAAGCCTTCCATTGGTGTGGCATCTACTTCCTGCGAAGCAGCAGCGATTAAGGCTGTTCCTAAAGCGATATAGGCCTGACGTGCCGCCCAGTTAAAGTTTTGTTCTGGAGTGTTTTTAGTTAAGCCCGCCATGTAGCCTCTCATCGTTCCCAGTGAGTCTAAACTTACCTTGCGTTCTGACGCAATCAGGTTCAAATATTCTTCGATTGATTCTTCCGAAACGTCTGACCAGGCGGCGAATACTAATAAGTGAGATGCTTCTGTTATCTGAGCCTGATTATTGGCAATCGGTTTAATTTGTTTCAAAGTTTCGGGATTCTCGATTACGATAACCCGGTAAGGCTGTAGTCCGATAGAAGAAGCTGAAAGTCTGACGCTTTCAAGAATTATATCTATTTTTTCTTGTGGTATTTTATTTCCGTTCATGCGCTTGGCCGCATATCTCCAATTCAATAATGATAGTATGTCCATAATTTTACAATAGTTACTTTTGATAACTCAAAGCTATTAAGTAACTTAGTGCCGAACAATATGGCACAAATTAATTACTCAGTTATATGAAAGTAACCATTGGGAATCCAGCTCATAAAGGCACACAAGAGAATGTGAAAGAGCATTTTTCTGACAATCATTCGACAAATCACTACTGTCCGGTAACAGATGTGATCGACAGAATAAGCGATAAATGGTCGGTGCATACCATCATTATGTTAGGTAAATCGGATAAATTACGTTTTGGAGAATTAAAAAAAGGCATTCATGGCATTTCTCAGCGAATGTTGACCGTTACATTAAAACATCTGGAAAGGGATGGTTTACTAACTCGCAAGGTATATCCGCAAATTCCACCAAAAGTAGAATATCAGCTTACCGATTTGGGAAGAAGTTTACTCGGGCAGTTAGTTTCTCTATCCGAATGGGCGGCCGAGAACATGAATGAGGTGTTGCGTGCCCGCGAGGATTATATTTTGAAAAACGAATAATAACGCCGTAGAAATGCTTACGGATCTGTCTATTGTTATTCAGCGAAATAATACCTTATTTTATTTGATGAAAACACTTGCTCTATTTTTTGTATTAACCTGTTCGGCCTTATTCTCCTTTGCTCAAACTAAAGATAGCCCAACAAAACCTGATCCTGCCAAAAAGCTTGAAATAGTAGAAGCCGCTTGTGGACAATGTAAGTTCGGTTTAAAGGGGAAAGGTTGTGATCTTGCTGTTCGCATAAACAATCATGCTTATTTTGTAGATGGAACCGACATTAATTCGCATGGCGATGCGCACGATGAACACGGCTTCTGTAAAGCGGTACGCAAAGCAACTGTTCAAGGAGAACTGAAAGGCGATCGATACGTGGTAAGCTATTTTAAATTGTTGCCAGACACGGAAAAGAAACAAAAGTAGTTATCTATCGGATTTTTCTCTGAGCGATCCGTTTTTCTGTTTCAAGTTCTTCCAGTAAAGTATACTCGTGCTAGGTTATTTCTGCTTTAGATGATAATCATAGGTTTATAAGTCGGTACCCCAGATATTTACCTACAGTTCTTACATTACGTACTTAAACCCGAAATCATACATAGAAATGGGGATATTAATTATATCAATTTTTATATTAGGATATGCTGCGATAGCATTTGAACATTCTATTAAAATCAATAAAGCTGCATCTGCTCTGATTACAGGGGTTCTTTGCTGGACCGTTTATATTCTTTTTTCCACGGATAAAAATAGTGTGACTGAAGAGTTGAGTCGTCACCTGGGTGAACTTTCCAGTATTTTATTTTTTCTGTTAGGGGCCATGACCATTGTTACCCTAATTGATGCACATGATGGATTTGATATTATTACCAGGCGAATCAATCAGACAGATTTGCGAAAGCTCCTTTGGATTATTGCTTTTATTACTTTTTTCCTTTCATCTATTTTAGATAATCTTACAACGACCATTGTAATGATCTCTCTTCTCCGAAAACTGATAGGGAACGAAAAAGACAGGTTGTTTTTTGCAGGTATTGTGGTTGTAGCTGCGAATGCGGGTGGAGCATGGACTCCCATTGGGGATGTCACAACAACAATGCTCTGGATAGGCGGACAGATCACCACATTCGGCATTATTGCTAAACTTGTTGTTCCGAGTTTAATGTGTATCGTTATACCTTTGATTTTTCTTTCTTTTAAACTCAAAGGAAGTGTTCAACGGCCGGTGTCCGAACAAAAGTTGAACACTAAACCCATTTCTGAAAAACATCAATCCATCGTTTTCTTTTCCGGAGTTCTGGCCCTTGTTTTTGTTCCGGTTTTTAAATCAGTTACACATCTTCCTCCCTATATGGGAATACTTATCGGCCTGGGCGTGCTTTGGGTAATTACCGAAGTAATTCATGGCAAAAAAGCGGAAGAAGATAAACGCGGTTTGTCTGTTGTCCATGCCTTAAGTATGATTGATACTCCAACCATTTTATTTTTTCTTGGTATTTTGATGAGTATTACAGCGCTCGAATCTATAGGTTCATTATCGCAACTTGCCCAATGGATGACTGTCACGCTTCACAGCGATAATATTATTGTAGTTTCCATCGGCTTACTTTCATCCATTATAGATAATGTTCCATTAGTTGCCGCCACACAGGGGATGTACAGCTTAAATCAATATCCCACAGATCATTATTTTTGGGAGTTTCTGGCTTATTGCGCTGGTACAGGTGGCAGTGTTTTAATCATCGGTTCGGCGGCAGGTGTCGCCGCCATGGGTCTGGAGAAAATCAGTTTCTTTTGGTATTTGAAAAAGGTTAGTCTACTTGCGTTGTTAGGATACTTTGCTGGAGCGATCACCTACATTTTACAGCATCAATTAATCCGATTTTGAAATCATGAATTTAAATCGAACCAAAACAGTCCCACACGGGACTGTGCCTTGTTTCGAGAATAGACTAATAAATTTGGGATGGGTTTTTAATTCGAAAAAACTTTGCCGTTTACAGTCTCAACTAAGCTTCCAAGTTCTCCGGAAGCCATGGCGAATACCGCCCTCGTAGTAACCAATCCAAACAATTTAAGTATTACAGCTCTTACTATATTATTTGTTTAATAAATAATGATATGAAAGTTAAATTGATAATACTTGTAATCCCAGTAATATTTCTGGGATCGTGTGGAAAAAAGTTACGTGAGGCTGAAATGCGATATGCAACTTTGAACTCTTCATACCTTGATTTGCAGAAGAGATTTTCATCTTGTCAGGATTCTTCTGCAAGATATGTTGAACGGATAAAGTTTCTTAATGACCAGCTGAGTAACCAGCAAACCACCAATAACCAGATGCTTAACCAATTGAAAGACTTATCGGTTATTTCTGGCTCACAAGCCGAGAGTATTAAAAAATCTCTGGATAACATTGGCGCCAAGGATGCGTACATTAAAGATTTGCAATCTGCCATCGCCCGGAAAGATTCGTTGAATATGGCCCTGGTGATGAACTTAAAAGGTGCTATTGGCAATCTCAATGATCAGGATATTAATATAAAAGTCGATAAAGGCGTAGTTTATATTGATATTTCTGATAAACTTTTATTTAAGAGCGGAAATTACGAAGTGAATGAAAGAGCACAGGAAGTGCTGGGCAAGGTAGCAAAGGTTTTGAACAACCAACCCGATATCGAATTTATGGTGGAAGGGCATACCGATAATGTGCCGTATAAAAGTGGTCCGCTTTTGGATAACTGGGATTTGAGTGTAAAGAGAGCTACATCTGTAGTACGGATCTTACAAAATCAGTATGGTGTGCCTGCATCCAGGATGACAGCTGCGGGACGAGGCGAGTACATTCCACTCTCTTCAAACGATAGCGAAGAAGGTAAAGCCGTTAACAGAAGAACCCGAATCGTGATTTTGCCTCAACTTGACCAGTTCTTTAAATTGCTGGAAAAGCCATCCACATCATCTTAGGCTAATAAAGAGAGATCTCGCCAGTCATATATTTTACCCTCTTCGTCTTTTTTCATTAGGCGAGGAGGGTAATTGCATTTATATAACACATTAGAAATAAATTCTTTAAACAACCTAAAATTCAGGATGTTCTTTTTAGAAAACCGCCAGATGAATAAGGTTGCATTTTCCGTATTATTTGCCAGCGCTTACCTTTTGATATTTCTGTTTATGTTGCATACTGATTTTAATAGCGCGGTTTGGGCCTTGTTCCTCTTATCGCCTTTTGTAATAATCTATATGGTCTATATGGTAATTCGCTATGGTGAGTATTCTGGGAGAGAACTTGAGGAAGGTGAGGAATGGGGATATGAAGATATAGATAAAACGAGTCTTCGCGAATCATAGACCGCAGATAAATTTAAAGACTCCTGCGGGGCGACAAAAGCCCTTCTTTAGAACTCATAGTAGGGGATGAAAGCCTAATACATTTTTTATTTGTCATTGCATTGTAAAGGCTTGATATAGGCTTTTTTGCATGCAATAAGTTTCTGGTTCTTGGGGTTTTAGAAGTATACAAAACATCAAACGATAACCGCCCAAATAGTTCGAGACGTATGAAAGCATTATTGAAAAACACCCTGCTATTAGCTTTGACACTTCCCGGTTTTAGCCTTTTTGCTCAAGCCCAATCTTTAGATAATTTAGTAAGTTCAGAAAAATCTTCTGTTACGGCAGCAGTCTCAAACGACCTTACGGTAACTGCCGAAAAAAGTACCGAAATGAAAGGTGCCAAAACCTTAATAACTAAGGCAGAGCGTCAAACTATCGGTAGGTTAAAAAACGTTTACAAAATAGACGAGGGGATTTACCGCTCGGAACAACCCGGTCAGAACGACTTTACTTCATTGGAGAAAGCGGGTTTATTTGAGGTATTGAATGTTCGCCGTTTTTGGAGTGATAATAAAAGAGCCAAACATACCCAGTTAAAACTTCATCATATTTCTATGAAGGCCGGAGACATTAAAGAGCGTGAAGTAATTAAAGCCCTAAAGTTGATCAATGATCGCAAAGGGCCCATACTAATTCACTGCTGGCATGGTTCGGATCGCACCGGAATGCTTATGGCAATGTATCGCTTAGTTTTCCAAAACTGGACTAAAGAAGATGCTATCCAGGAGATGACCAAGGGAGGCTTTGGATTTCATACCGTTTACAGCAATATAATTGATTTTGTTAATACTGCTGATGTTGATAAGATAAGAGAAAAAGTTGTGGGTAAAAAAGAAGCTGAAAAAATGGAACAAGGTCCCGTTTTAGCTTCAGAAACTAAATAATCATATAAAGGATTTTCTTTCAACGTTGTCGTTTTGTTTAAACATGGCAACGTGAGATTTTCGAAATCGGTTGCTTTTATTCAAATTTATGAATAAAACAGCCGATTTTTATTTTGCCTCTGTGGCAATATTCAAAGCTTCTTCAGGCTCAGGAGTGGTAAACCAAACTCTACATAAAGCATCCTTTAGTACATCTCAAAGGTAGTTTCGTTGAGGTTTACTTATTGATGAAAGAAGGGTGACGAGTAATTTGGGCAGCGATATCTAGCAGGTCATCCCCCGAAAAACTTTCATCTCCCTCAAAATGGAAATCTTTTTCCGAACTTAATGATATTATACCTAATAGGTTATCTTTCGGTACGTCTCCAATCGCACCCCTTTCCAGCCAGTCATTTGTTCGGTCTTTTGAAAATATTTTAAAACGCTTAGGTTTTTGTGGATTTTCTTCGGCTTCAATAATCAGCTCTCGTGCAGGTTCAATCTGAACTTCAAACTTTTCCATAGAATTGATAGATGTATAAATAATACAAATGATCAAAATGAAAGTTTTGAAATATTGCTGCGAGCCTCGTTGGGGGCGCCCTTAAAAGTAAAACCACATCTGACTGGTATAACCTAAGCGTTGAAACCAGCCTTATCAAAGTCTGGATGAATAGGAATATATATCGTGAATATCGATCCTTTGCCGGGTTCACTAGTTACGCTGATTTTTCCCTGGTGCCTTTTTACGATTTCATTTGAAATATAAAGCCCCATTCCCAAGCCTGAAAGAGTAGGAGAAAGGCCTTCAGCACGATGGTATTTTTGAAAAATAAGCGCCTGATTTTCCCTGGATATTCCAATCCCTTCATCTTTCACCTCAATTGTAACGTGATCATCAATTTGCTTGCCCTTTATAAAAACTGTTCTTGATCCTGGCGAATATTTTATCGCATTGTTAAGGAGATTATTAAGAGCTTGTTCTAACCTGAACTTGTCTCCTTTCATAACAACATTGGGTATTTCTGGTTCAAGAACAATCTGATGATTTGCATAGATATGATTAACTGTTTCAATACTTTCAGATATTAATTCACTAAGCAAAAACGTATCGATTTGCAACCTTAAACTTCCTGCCTGAATTTTCGAGACGTCGAGCAGATCGGCTATCAAACTATTTAACTTTTTAATTTGTGCGATAGCTTTACGCACAAAAGTTCGTTCAGTTTCTTTCAGGTCAGACCTTTCTAATAATTGAATGTATGCTTTAATGCTGGTTAGTGGCGTTTTAAGTTCGTGACTTGCAATGCCTATAAACTCATCCTTTTTCTTTTCTACTTCTTTACTCAATTGTAGCTCTTCAACAACTCTGGATCTGTTTTTGATATTATTTACCGCTATCACAACCATTAAAAATGTAATGGCTAAGCCCAGGATCAGAACCAAATCGGGTTGGCGTTTTTCAATGTTTGAGCCAAACATTTCTGTAGATGACACGACAATTTTCCATTGAGCACCGGCCATATAAATCGAAGTGTCCGAAACGAGTTCTCCTTTTGTAGAAGGCCGGTGAAGAATAGAGTCGGAGTTGAATAATAGACTTTTTTCAGATGGTTTGTTGCCGTCGTAAATTTCGATGTGGATATCGGAAAAACTTTTCAAAATAGCCTCCATTAAATCATACGCCCGAAAGGGTGTATAGACAAATCCTATAATATTTTTTTTCCGATCTTCCGTTGTTCGGGTAGTTTCCGGACTGCGGTAGACTGGGAGGTATAAAAGAAACCCGGGTTGAATATCTTCTGTTGTTTCCTGAACTAAGGTTACCTTTTTTGACATGGCAGGTTTGCCTGTTTCTAATGCTCTGCCCATTGTCTCCTTACGAATAGATTCGCTGTACATATCAAAGCCAAAAGCTCTGAGATTTCGTCCCCTAAAAGGTTCAATAAAGATAATAGGGGTTAAATGATCATTCCTAAAATCAGAGACTATCTTAAAATCAGGATATCCACTCTTTTTGATACGCGCTTCCACCTCGGGCACTTCGTTTTTTTTTATGTAAGCGGCATAAGCTATGGCCTGTATACCTGCATAATTGTCCGAGACATTTAAGTTGGCAACATATTTTTCCCAGTTATCGGCAGTTACAGAGTCCGAAGCATAGAATAAAGCCTGGCACCCTCTTAATATTTGTGTGTAATCGGTAATTCTTCTCTTTAATACGTCGGTAGCTCTTGCAACACGTTGTTCAAATAGTTTTTCTCTTCTTGCTTTCGTAGCATTCGTTATTTCGGAATAACTATATAGAGTGAAGGCGGTTAAACAAAAAAATACAAGTAAAGCAGGATAATAATTTTTGAAAATCTGTCGAATGTTCATACGTTCTTTAGCTCGCCAAATTATGATCTCATATAGTTGAATTCACAATTCGGTACGGGTGATGTTCGATTCTATCAATAGTTATACCTCATTTTGACCTTTTAGTAGTTTAAATAAAAATCCCCCTCGTTAAACTCGGTACTATTGTCTTTGCAGATCTCAAAAAGATTTCTTAGGCCTCTATCAGCTGAGCAATTTCAGGTGTTAACTGACCTCTTACATGTTCCATTTCTCCTGCCGATATACAGCTTTTTATTGCCCTGAAAACAGCTCTAACTTCTTCTTCCGGATTGCTTCCAAAATCAGCATCGGCTGTTTGGGTTTCGTTCCAGATATCACTCAAAAAATCATCTCGGGTAGAAGAGTGCTTGCGTTCTTTTGAAATGTTCCACCCATTTACATACATGGCCTTTAGTACCATCGGTAGTTCAGAAATTAAATGCATTGATTCTTCAACCATTATTCGGTCGCGCAGTGCATTAAAAACTGCCTGGGTTACCCTGAATGCATGTCCGGTATCACCCGGAGTACCTAATTGGTCAGCTACTTCATTAATAAATTCATTGCCTTCTTTTGCATAATTTTCGAAATGCGATTCCATGATTTTGCCTCCTTTAATTAATTTTTGATTCGCCGGGTCTCTTTTTGAACTGATCCTGTCTGTAAATGTTTACGATTTTTACAGTTCGGGTATAAGCCGCTTTTTTAGCAAAATTTATGTTGTTTTTACGTGGTGAAAAACCAGAAAAATTCAACAATTAATTGAAAATTTTTGGAACCACGAGGCCAGCCGGATTGTTTTAATTTCAGGTTTAAACAATGGCCTGTAAAAACAAGGAGGATATGATATGGCACTGGTAAAATTTAACGAGGGTAGCAATCGCAATGTATTGAACCCATTTAGCGATCTTTTCGAATCCTATTTTAATGATTCCTTTATTTCTGATCGAATGGTATCTAGAGTTCCGGCAGTAAACGTCTGCGAAACGGAAGAAAATTACGAAATTGAACTGGGAGCTCCGGGTTTAAAGAAAGAAGACTTTAAATTAAATCTGGATAAAAACATGCTGAATATTTCGGTAGAAAAACCTTCCGAAAACGCCGAACAGAACAAAACTTACAGTAAAAGAGAATATAATTATTCGTCGTTTGTGCGCTCATTTACATTGCCAGAATCTGCGGATAATGCAAATATTGCAGCCGAATATGTGGATGGGGTATTAAAAATAGCAATTCCGAAAAAGGAAGAGGCAAAAATGCAACCCAGAGAAATTATGATCAAGTAAATGCTTTAGAGGAGGTGATTTTATTCGGGCATGAGCTAATCTTATGCCCTTCATAACCTCCGGAGCTTTTTTGTCGGCAGGCTTATCGCTCTCAGCAGGGTTTTATTGTGCCTCACGGGAGTCTTCTATGTCCGCTTTTTTTATCATTCGTTTTTGATTAAACATCTCCTCATTCCGGTAGCGATTTCCGCTCAAATCGAAGCATTCGCCATTTGCTAATTGAAAGTTGTCGTGAATTTTTATATGATACGAGCCATTTGGATTAAGCACGGTGCCGTTATTTAATATTATTTGATTTTTAACTTCAAACCGCACCCCTTTTTGCATCCAGTATAGCTTGCCGCCTTCAAATAGCAGGTATTCTTCCTGATGCATTCTATCCTGCTGTTGAATACTATCCTTTCGCTCTCCCTCTTTAACGGTAGTGTCTTGCGCTTGCACTGCGCTTGTGAACAGAATCACTAAACCAAGCACTAAAAAGAACTTTTTCATAAAAAAAAGTTTTTTTAATTGATCAATAAAGATAGGTGCTAGAGCCTTTTTACAGGGTGATTTTCATCAGATCTGCCGCTGATTATAAACATTTCGAGCTCTTTATCCGGAGAGGTTTTCTTCGGAAAAACAGACAAAAAAAAATCCCGCAGTGGGTCTCTGCAGGATCTCGAAATAGCTTAATCCTTTAACTAAATTGCAGCTTGTTTGCATTTACCAGATAGGTGTAGACTTTGGATACTGAGTTGCACCCAGATGCTTTAATTGCACTCTTAATCGTTTCTTTTGAAACACCCCATTTAAGAGACCAATAGTTAAGTTCGTCATCCGAAAACGCACTGATTAAATCTCTGTCGGTTTTCTCGAAAAATTTAGACCTGTTCATTTGAAATTGGCTTTTAATAAATTACAAACTACCTCAGATTTGGTTTCGGTTTTATCATGTTTTTTTTCAAATTTTAAATGACAAAGAATTTTCTTCCGGGCATTATAATATCAAGCATTTAACTAATTTTGCGCCCGATAATCAGAATCAATTTCTGACTTAATGAGTTTAACCATTAAATTGAATTTTCCTGTGATTTTTTATATGCAGGCTCTTTCATACACAAAGAAATATTAGTTCAAATGAAGATTTTAAAATTTGGAGGTACGTCAGTAGGAAGCCCGGAAAGGATGAAAAGTTTATTAAACATCATCGATCCGAAGCAAAAACAAATCGTTGTTCTTTCGGCTGTGTCCGGAACTACAAATAGTCTTGTGGAAATATCTCAGGCTTTTTTAGACGGAGATAAACGTAAAGCAAAGGAGCTTACTGATGCACTTTATGAAAAGTATAAAGTTTTTGTAAACGAGCTGTTTTCAACCGAAGAGGGCATAAAAAATGGAAGGGAGCTGATAGATTATCATTTTACTTTAATCGGTTCGTACGCATCCGAACTTTTTACCCCTGTCGAAGAGAAAATTATACTTGCACAAGGAGAATTACTTTCGACAACCTTGTACCATTTTTATCTTTCAGAAATTGGAGTGAAGTCTGTATTACTTGCTGCTTTAGATTTCATGAAAATTGACGAAGATAATGAGCCTTTAGTCGACTATATCGGATCACACCTTCAACATTTGCTCGACGCACATCCTGATAACACCTTGTTTATAACGCAGGGGTACATTTGCAGAAATTCGTTCGGCGAAATCGACAATCTTCGCAGAGGAGGAAGTGATTATACAGCCTCCTTAATTGGCGCTGCAATCAAAGCAGACGAAGTCCAAATCTGGACTGATATTGATGGAATGCACAATAACGATCCTCGCATCGTTAAAGGAACAAAGCCTATTGCCCAGTTATCATTTGAAGAAGCAGCCGAGCTTGCCTATTTCGGAGCTAAAATTCTGCATCCTCAAAGCGTATTCCCGGCACAGAAATATAAAATTCCGGTAAGATTGTTAAATACCATGGAACCTTCTGCACCTGGAACCTTAATTACAAACGAGAGTGCGAAGAATGAAATAAAATCAATTGCAGCGAAAGACGGAATTACGTCAATACGGATTCAATCAAGTCGCATGCTTTTGGCTTACGGCTTTTTAAGAAAAGTATTCGAGATTTTTGAGCGTTATAAAACACCGATAGATATGATCACAACTTCTGAAGTTGCTGTCGCTGTTACTATTGATGATACTCGTTATCTTGCCGATATTGTAAAAGCTTTAGAGGATTTTGGAAGTGTTGAGGTGACTACGGATCAAAGCATAATATGTGTGGTGGGCGATTTCTCCTACGAATCTCATGGCTATGCAGCAAGAGTTTTTGAGGCAATAAAACATATCTCAATCCGTATGATCTCTTATGGTGCAAGTCATTATAATATTTCGGTGTTGGTAGATACCGCAGATAAAACTGAAGCTTTAAGAAGTTTACACAGCAGGTTGTTTTAAGGCAACGTAACCCTTGGTTCCGTGTTTTTCGGAGTCTCATAAAAGAAGCTTTCCTCGGATTCAGGGAAAGCTTCTCGCAAATAATTCGCAACCCCGAAAGGGATTTATATTAAGTGATGTTTAATTCAGATACTTTAAATCGTTTCCAATCAGTAGAAACACCCTTTTATTATTACGACCTCAATCTTTTGCAGCAGACCTTATCTGCTTGCAAGGCTGCGGCCGATAAATACGATTTTCATGTGCATTATGCGATGAAAGCCAACTTTAATGAAAAGGTGATTAAAATGATACGTGAAGCAGGATTTGGTGCTGATTGCGTAAGTGGGAACGAAGTAAAAAAAGCAATTGAAATTGGTTTTTCACCTGAAAAGGTGGTTTTCGCTGGCGTGGGTAAATCCGATAGGGAAATTATTGAAGCCCTTGAACAAGATATATTTTGTTTTAATATCGAATCTATTCAAGAGTTAGAAGTTATCAATGAGTTGGCGGCAAAGGTCGGTAAAACCGCACGGGTTGCGATTCGCATCAATCCCAATGTCGATGCTTATACCCACCATAACATTACAACCGGTTTAGAAGAAAATAAATTTGGTGTAAATCAATGGGATCTGCCCGCATGTGCCGAAGTCTTAAAGCGCTCTAAAAATCTTAGCTTAACCGGCATTCATTTTCATATAGGTTCTCAGATTACGAATTTGAATGTGTTTAAAAGCCTTTGCGTAAAGGTAAACGAAATTAAAGAGTGGTTCGAAGAGCGTGGATTTATTCTTCATATACTTAATGTCGGGGGCGGTTTAGGCATCGATTATCATAATCCTGATGAAAAACCCATCGCCGATTTTGAAGAATATTTTAAAATATTCAATGAGTTTTTGGAACGTAAGCCGGGACAGGAAATCCATTTTGAATTGGGAAGAGCCTTAGTTGCTCACTGTGGTAGTTTAATAAGTCGGGTTTTGTATGTAAAAAATGGCATTAAAAAACATTTCCTTGTTTTGGATGCTGGAATGACAGAATTAATGCGTCCGGCACTTTACCAGGCTTACCATAAAATTGAAAATATATCCCGGCCTCAAGATCAAAAATCGGAGCTAAAATACGACATCGTTGGTCCGATCTGCGAGTCGACTGATTGCTTTGGTAAAGAAGTAGAAATGCCCGAATCTTTCCGTGGAGATTTTATTGCAATTAGAACTGCCGGAGCGTATGGCGAAGTAATGGCTTCAAAATATAACTTGCGCGAACAAGTGCAAAGTCTCTATTCTGAAAGCTGAGCCGCGGAAAGCTTATTTACGAAATCGGGTAAGTCATCTGTTTCGAGGACGTAGTCGACCACCGTTTTGAAAATCGCGGCTTTCGGCATAAATCCAACCTCTGCAGATTCCGGATTCTGTACAATAGTTAAGCCTCCGGTGTTGGCAATTGTTAAAAGACCTTCAGAACCGTCTGAATTTGCCCCCGACAGCAATAGAGCTGCAAGAGATTCGCCGTATACATCCGCAGCTGACTGAAACGTTACATCGATACTTGGGCGAGAGAATTCTACTTTTTCTGAAGTGTCAAGTGAAAATGTATGGTCGGTTTCAATCAGCAAATGATAATTAGCCGGAGCCAGGTAGATTCGTCCTTGTAAAATTTCTTCTTTTTCGTCTGCTTCAGTTACTTCAACAGCAGATCTGCTATTGAAAAGATTAGTCAGGCTTGCATCTGATGTGCTTTTTCTATGAATTATAATGATGATTGCAATAGCTAAATCCTTTTCTAACTTTTTCAGGATCTTTACTATAACCTCAATACTTCCTGCAGATCCGCCTATAACAAGTACTTTTATGCCTTTTAAATCTCCGGTTTCTCGTATATATCTCATTATGAATTTTTAACTAGTTCTACTCATCTCGCAGCCAGTCAGATTGAACATCGGTTCGCTCCGCAAAAGTATAAGCTATATCAGTATTCCGGTGAAATAAATGCTTTAATTATTGTCACTACTTTCTAAAGGTACGTGAGATAGTCAAAATCATTTCCTTTAGCCGAACTAAGCTACTTTTCGCCATATTTTTTCTTTGACATCCACAGGTTTAAACTTGTGTGCAACTTCAGAAAATCGAAGTGTTTCTTTAGCTCCCAGGGCCAAATATCCCAAACTTTCAAGGCTCTCTTCAAATAATTTGAAAACGTTGATTTGTAGGGCTTTGTCAAAGTAGATCAGAACATTCCTGCATAAAATTAACTGGAATTCGTTAAATGAACGGTCTGATACAAGGTTATGCATTGAAAAGATCATTTTGCGGTTTAAGTCTTCATCGAACTTAACCTTATCATACATTGCGGTATAATACTTCGAAAAATCTTCTTTACCACCCGATAAAATATAGTTTTCAGAATATTGTTTCATGTTTGCCAATGCAAAAATACCTTTGCTCGCTTTTTCTAAAACAGCCTGATTTATATCGGTTGCATATATTAACGATTTTTCAAACAGATTGGCTTCTTTTAGTAAGATCGCCATTGAATAAACCTCTTCGCCTGTGGAGCATCCGGCGTGCCATATACGAATATGCGGATAGGTCCCTAACACAGGTAAAACCTGTTCTCTCAAAATCTTATAAAATGAGGGATCTCGAAACATTTCGGTAACAGTAACAGTAATTTGCTCTATAAACCGCTTAAAGTAAGATTCGTCAGATTTAAGATGATACCGGAACTCAGCAAAACTCGGAAACCTGTCTAACGAGAACAGACGATTTATTCTTCGCTTTATCGACGCTTTTGAGTAATCGGTAAAATCGTAGCCATATTTCTCAAATAAATCGTTTAATAGAACTTCTAAATCTTTATCTTGTATGGGCCCGTGTTCCAAATTGTTATTCTTTTAAATGCTCTTTAATAAGTATCAATAATTGGTCGATGTTTACCGGTTTAGATATATATCCGTTGGCGCCGGCTTTCAGGCATTTATCCCTATCGCCGACCATTGCCTGGGCGGTTACTGCTATAACAGGGATTGAAGCGATTTGATCGTCCGCCCTGATTGCTGATATCGCTTCATAGCCATCCATGTCAGGCATCATCATATCCATAAGGATTATGCCAATTGGCTCACCAGATTTTACCAACGAAATACCTTCTGCGGCGTTGGTGGCACAGATGCAGGAAAACTTTTTAGCTTTCAAAAATGCTTGTAAAGCAAAAATGTTTTTTGAATCATCGTCGATGATCAAAATATGTTTGTTCATACTAAACTGCTTTATAATACAACCAAACCCGTAAAAGTGATATCAGCTGGTCGATATCTACCGGTTTTGAAATATAATCGGAGGCGCCTGCTTTGATGCATTTTTCGCGATCGCCTACCATTGCTTTTGCTGTGACGGCCAATATTGGCAGGTTTTTGAATTTAGGATTGGATCTGATCTTTTTCGTGCTTTCATAACCGTCCATTTCAGGCATCATCATGTCCATTAATACAACATCTGTTTGCGGGTTATCCTCAAGTACCTTTAAGGCTTCGCGTCCATCAGTTGCCGAGAGTATTTTCATCTTTAATGGTTCAAGTGCCTTGGTCAGCGAAAAAATGTTCCTCACATCGTCATCTGCTATTAAAACAGTTTTGCCGCTCAAAACCTCATTTAGCTCCAATATGTTCCGTGGTGGATTAAGATTTGAATCCGCTTTCATTTCTTCCACCAAATGAAGAAAAACGGCAACTTCATCCAATATTCGCTGGTACGAGTGTGCTGTTTTCATCACAATACTATCTGCATAATACTTCAGCCGTGTTTCTTCAGCTTTAGACAGATTCTTTCCGGTGAAAATAATGATCGGAAGGTTTTCCAGTCCGGGATTCTTTTTAATGCTGTCTAAAGTTTCGTATGCGTTCTGATCGGGGATGCCCATATCAAGAATAACACACTCAGCATCATTTTTTAAGAGAGTAGTTATCCCTTCGGATACTGAATTTTTTATTTCAGAATTTACATTAAACGTTTCTAGGAAATAGGCCAGCGCTTTGGCATGCTGAGGGTTTTCCTCGATAATTAGTACTTTTTTAGGATGCCTGTTTAATGCGTCTTCAAGCTTCCGAAACATTTGCGGCATCTGTTCCATGGCAACAGGCTTGTTTATAAAATCAACAGCTCCTTTAATCAGGCTTTCTTTTTTTGCTTCCAAAGACGACATAATGTGAACGGGTATGTGTCTTGTTAAGCGGTTCGATTTTAGCTCTTCCATCACCTCCCATCCGTCTCTTACGGGCAACTGAATGTCGAGCAAAATAGCAAGCGGATTATACAAGGTGGCCATTTCGATGCCCTCGTCGCCGCGTACAGCAACCAGTCCTTTATAACCGGCCTTTCGGGTATAATTCAGTAGAGCTTTAGCAAAGTTCGTGTCATCTTCTATTATCAAAATTACCTTGTCGTTTTCAGTCAGCGCGTCCCGATCGTCCGGGATTTCTTGAGGAATAGAACTGACAGTATATTTCACCCGGTTTTTTATCGCAGTATTTTCTGGAACTGGCTGCAGCGGTTTCGCCGGCAAAACAGATGTTGCCTGTTCTTTTTTTTCGGGTTTAATTACCGGGATAGTTAGTGTAAACTCGCTGCCTTCGCCTTCCTTACTTGCAAGGTTCAGCTCTCCCCCCAATAATTTTGTGAGTTCTCTGCTGATAGAAAGCCCCAGGCCGGTGCCCCCGAACTTTCTTCTGGTCGAACCGTCTGCTTGTTGGAATGCTTCAAATACATGTTGCTGTTTTTCTTCGGGAATTCCGATCCCTGTATCTTTCACCGAAAATGTGATCATCATCGGGTCATTGCTTAAAGATATTGCTAAATCAACACTGCCTTTGGATGTAAATTTAAGTGCGTTCGATAAGAGATTTTTAATGATTTGCTCCAATCGCATCTTGTCTGTGTTGATTTTTTGCGGTAAATCAGGATTCAGGTTAATTCTAAGATCTAAATTTTTTTCTTTGGCAATAGGGGCAAAGAGGGATTTCATATCAGTGGCAATTTCTTTGACCGATGCCTCTGCATACTCCAAATCCATTTTACCCGATTCGATTTTAGAAAGATCCAATATCTCATCAATAAGCGCAAGCAAACCATTTCCTGATGATTGAATCACATGGGCATACTCAACTTGTTCGTCTGTCAGGTTTTTCTCCGGATTTTCATACATCAATCTTGAAAGCAGAAGAATTGAATTCAAGGGTGTCCTTAATTCATGCGACATATTTGCCAGGAATTCGGATTTATATTTTGTGCTAAGTTCCAGCTCTTCCGCTTTTTTCTGAATATCGAGGTTTCTTTCAACAATAAGTTGGTTTTTGTCTTCCAGCGTTTTACTTCTTTCTTCCAGCTCATGATTAGCCTGTAACAATTCTTCCTGCTGAACTTTTAGTTCTTCTTCAGATGCCTGTAACTTTTGGGCCTGGGCCTCTAATTCTGTATTCAGGCTTTCGAGTTCTGAATGCTGGGCCTGTAGCTCTTCGGCCTGGGCCTGAGTTTCTTCCAAAAGCTCCTGCATTTTTGCCCTGTTTTTAGAGGTATGAATGGCAATTGCAATGTTATGGGCCGCCTGTTCTAATAATTTAATGGAGGCGTCCGAGAACGGATGCAGCGATCCAATTTCTATAATTCCCTCTATCAGGTAATTATGAGTTAAAGGGATTATTAAAATGTGTTTGGGCGCTGCCTCACCACTTGCCGAGCTTATTTTTAGATAATCCTCAGGAACATCCTGCAGGTGTAGAATCTTTCTTTGTTTAGCAGCTTCACCGATCAAGGTTTCTCCAATGCGCAATGTCTCCGGAGCTTTGTAATTGTTCGAAATGGCGAATCCGGCAGTGAAATGTAAAAGTTCGTGCTCGCTGATATAAAGCAGTCCCGCATGTGCATTAACCTGGTTCGCTATACAATTAAGCACATCTGTGCTTAAAACTTGTATGGTTTTTTCGCCTCTTACGGCGTTGTTGATCGAAGTTAAGCCGCTTTGGACCCAGATTTTTTCAGCGCTTTCTTCCGAGAATCTCTGTAAGTCATCTTTCATTTTGGCAACTGCACTTCCTAAAATATCACCTTTGCTTCTCGGGATTATTGTAATATCGAAATTGCCTTTTCCGATCGAATCAGCAGCACTTGCAAGCAGATTATTGTTTACATCAATTACTTTGATAGATTTTGAAAGACTGCCTATTGCATCATTGGTTGTTATTTCGAGCTCAGTGCCACTTTCGCCAAGAGCAATTTTTTCGGCGGCTAACCTCAATTCATTTAATATATTGGTGATGTTTTTTATCGTAAACAAAATCATCGCAATCACCAAAACTATAATTGATGCAAGTAGAGTAATAGTCAACAGAAGATTGTTGTTTTCGTCTTCAAGAATGTCTTCAGCTAATGCCTTTGTTGTTTCAGTTTGTGCTGCCTGTATCTTTAGAATGTCGTCTATTATAGAACCTGTTGTAAGCCACCATCCTTCGGCATCGAAATCTTCGGGGAGCTTGTTATTACTCCGGATTTCCTGAAGAATATTATTTACATATTTCGACTGTTTAGATTTATTTACTTTGTCGAGACCGGCAATGGCAGTTTTGCTGGCTTTGGCATTAAACTCATCACGATAGGAAAGTGCAAGTGCCAAAGATTTTTGGATGTCATCAAAAGTTCGATCTGTAAAAGACCTGTTAACCGCAGCTAAGTATATTTTGCTGCGTGTTACTCCAAGGTGATTCAATAGATTAAATGCTAAACGCTGCCCTGTGAGCTCGTCATTTATCGATTTTAGGTAAGGAATATTTTCTACGGAGATGTTATATGACGAATGTATCCGGTCGAGAACATTACTATAATAATCTAAAACCTGTTGAACTGATTGCTGCTTTTTCAGGATCAAAGTTCTTTTCTGATCAAGCTCATTAAGCATACTAAACTTGGCGAAACACTCAAATAATTGACCGGAATTTTTTTCCAGATCACTTAAGTGTGCATCTGTTTTACTGCGCTGAAGTATTAGTTCTGCTGAGGTGTTTTTGTCTAAAACATACCCGAAGCTGTACCTGCGTTCTTTGTGTAAATCTGCCGCTGCTTTGCTGACTATTATAGAATTCTTAATGCTTGAAATTACACTCTTGACTATTTTGACCCGCTCTTGTTTTTCATGGATTATTTGAATGGCAAAATAAATCAGAAAAACCAGGGGGAAAACTCCCAGTAGCATTAGTTTGCCAGGAAAGGAAAGTTTGTTAAAAAGTTTATTCATGAAATTTAATAGAAAGATTGATCGCTAAGCGGCAAGGTGAAATAGAACTTTGAACCTTTGTCTGGCGCACTTTCGACACCCACAGTACCATTGTGCCGTCGTATTATTTCAGAGCATATGTACAGTCCTATTCCTAAGCCTTGAAAACGGTGCGAATTCTCCTCAACCCTATAGAATTTTCTAAATATTTCGTTCTGCTTGTTTTTGGGGATTCCTACGCCGGTATCTTTAACTGTAAATACTAACTTGTTTTCGTTATTAATCACCGTCGACACCTCTATGTTTTTCGAGTCGGGCGAATATTTAATAGCGTTTGTAAGATAATTTAAAATTACCTGCTCGATACGCATATCATCGCCATAAATAGTTGCAGTGCTGATATCCGTTTTGATAATATTATAATCGGGGTTGGTTTGCCTGATGATATCCAGTGCATTGTCGAGTAACGTATCAAAGTCAAAAACCTTTTTATTGAAATGGAGCTTCCCGCTTTCAATTTTTGAGATGTCCAGCAAATCGGCAATCAGGCCCTGAAGTTTCTGTAGTTGAATTTGGGTTCTATTGAGATATTTTCGCGATTCATCAGATGGATCCTGATTCTCTAGGGCTCTGTCCAGCAACTGCATATAAGCTTTAATACTGGTTAAAGGTGTTTTAAGCTCATGGCTGGCAATGCTAAGAAATTCATCCTTTCTTTTTTCGCCTTGTTTTTGGTCCTCAATGTTGGTAAAAGTGCCCACCCATTTCATTATTTTTTGCTCTTCAATTACAGGGCTGGCACGCAGTAAATGATAGTGGTACGATTGGGAATTTAGCTTTTTTAGTCTAACTTCCATCTCAAGCGGGGTACCGGATGCAACAGCATTCTCCCAATTTTTGTAAATGGATTCATTTTCCGGATGGTTTTCCGGAAACTCTTCTTCATTTTCGGAATATTCAAACCAATGCTGATTTACAAATTCAAGAACGCCATCGCTTTTAGCTGTAAACGCAATCTGCGGAATAGATTCCAGAATAGAACGAAGTTCCTGATTTCGCTCTCTTAATTCTGATTGTGCCTGTTTTCTGAATTCAATTTCCTCCCGTAATATTTTCTGAATGTCATTTAACTCCCGATTCTGTTCATACAGCTTGTAAAATGTCTTTACTTTTAAAAGCAGGATATCAGGATCCACGGGTTTTGTGACGTAATCCATGCCTCCTGAAGCATATCCTTTTTTAATAAACTGTTTTTCTGTATTTACCGCCGAAAGGAAAATTATTGGGATGTCCTTTGATTTACTGTATCCGGATATAGTTTCCGCAACCTCGAACCCATCCATCCCGGGCATCTGTACATCCAGAATTATCAGAACATAGGTGTTCTTTAAGATCTTCTTTAATGCTTCCTCGCCCGACGAGGCCGTATCAACTTCGAATTTATGTAGTTCAAGTACTTTTTTTAAGGAAAAAATGTTCTCTGGCTTGTCATCAACAATAAGAATCATTTATGATTGTTAGATTAAGTATTCAAAAAAAATATGCTTATTAACGGTGGTGTATAAGGAGTGTGATCGAAATACGTAAATAAAATAAAAGTCCCGAAATAGGTTTACAACAGCACCTGTCAGATTTTGTTTGCTCAGTTCGAAATTATTTCCGTTTTGCCTTTTCCCATGAAGCAGCTTGTTGCTTCCTGAAAAAGCGAATGATACCGGCTAACACCGCATAGTTCATTACACAAAAATAATAGGGGATAAACAGGATTTTAATTCGTAAATGCTTCTTTTCAAGCAGGTAGCCAAACCAAGCCAGGGTATAAAATAATACCTGGGCTCCTAAAAGAATCAGATAGAGTATTTCTTTAGTCTGCAGTGCAAGAAGGATGTTTAATATGAACACCAAAATCAAAAGAAAAGGTGTGAGGGTCCAGCGTAAAACACGATGACTGATATATTGGAAGCTTAGAACTCCGTATCTGAAGATATTGAACAAGCCTTTAAGCCAGATTACCGATTGGATTCCGCCAGCCGCAATTCTGACCTTTCGTTTGAGTTCTTCTGTCACATTTTCTGACGCTGTTTCAATAGCATATGCCTCTGGCTCGTATATAATGCGATAACCTTTCTCAGCAATGCGCATCGAAATCATAAAATCATCCAAAATACTTTCCTCGCTAACGGGTTGGTATAAATTTCGCCTGACACTAAATAATTCACCGGCAGCGCCCACAACAGAATAGAGCTCAGAATCCCACTTCTTAAGGGTCGATTCATATTTCCAGTAAAATCCTTCCCCTGCAGCGCTGGCATCTGCCTCTTCGCCCATCATTATCCGTTTTTCTCCGGCTACAGCGCCTACATTCGGGTCGCTGTAATGTCGGCTGATATTAATTAATGCATCAACATTCAAAAAAGTATTCGCATCGGTAAATACAATAATATCTGTATCCACCTCTTTTACTGCCCGGTGTACAGCCGCAATTTTTCCATTGCGCACTGAACTGTGCAGAAGTTTTATTTGAGGATACCGACTGATGATATCCGGAGTTGAATCATCCGATCCGTCTGTAACGAACAGAAATTTTAATTTGCTTTCCGGATACTCCAATGCTAATGTATTAGCTATTTTATCAGTAATAAATCCTTCTTCATTATAGGCGGCAACTATCAGTGTACAGGTAGGGAGTGTATCGGAATTTACACCAGAAATTAACCTTTTTCCTTTTATCATGCGTCTTATCCTTACCAGGAGGTAAAGAATAAATCCATATCCTAAAAAGGTATAAATAATTATAAAGATGGATAGCCAGTATATTATTTCCATTAAATTTTTTGAAGTGGATAGCCCAAATCTGTGCTGTCTTTTTTATGCGTGATATTCCACCAGACAGCTTTTAATAATTGCGCTAACAGATCTGTTCTTTTATCTTTCAAATATTGAATTGTATTCCGGGGAATTACCAAAAGGCCAAAATGTAAACTAAAAACAACTTTTGCAAAAGCAGAGGCATTGTGTCTGATAAATAAAATCCGGTTGCGGTTCATAAAAAACTCTTTCAATGCACTTTTCTTGCCGACAGACATCGATTCTTTGTGATAGATTACAGCTTCCGGTTCCATCCAAATTGTGTAACCGGCTCTTTTAATCCGTTCGCACCAGTCCATTTCTTCATAATAGAGAAAGAAATTTTCGGCCATTGGGCCGGCCTTTTGAATAGCTTCTATTTTTACCATCATTGCGGCACCATGAACAAAGGCC
>CBFGOI010000025.1:0-46018 GCA_965650335.1 uncultured Pedobacter sp.
GAAAATGCACCCGACAGACGCAAGTAGCTTATTGACAAGGTTTACACTTTAAAAAAGAAAAATATGATCACAAAAGAAACAGCAGCTAAAATTTATAACTGCCATCAAGAAATCGAGAACACTCAAAAGCTTCTTACAGATATGAAAAAGGCTATTTCAAAAACAGGAGAAACGAAATTACAAGACGCTTTCGGTGGTAGAAAAGGTCTGCAATTAGGAGTACCGTCAGGAGATACTGGTCACAGACTTTATGATGTTTCACCAGCGTTGGCAGTAGACGTAATTGAGGGGCACAGACAGGCGAAAGAGAAAGAGCTTTTAGAGCTCAGGGCAATCGCTTTAATTGAATTGAAAGGGTAGAATACTAAATCTCAATCATGAAAAACTTTAACGCAAAGCAATCCGGTTCAGAAGTAATACTGGAAGAGGTAAATCCGCACAGACCTTTCCTTCGATACCATATAGACAACATCGCATGGATGAAGTTCACCCCCTTAATCCTCACAAGCATAGACCCAAACATAAAAGTAGGTCAGGTGATAAGGGAAGATCAGTTGGAGATTCTTAAGCAGACTCAATATCCATTTGACGATGATTTTTCAGGCATTGTTGATGTTGATTCAGAAGAGTTTCCCGGAGTTGAATATAGGAAAGTCGCAAAGCTAAAGCAACCTGTCCACGAAACGCCTAGAATGATTTGTGATAAATTCAGACCATTCAATCGGGTTGAAACGCCTATACAGCCTTTAGAAACGTGTACAGAAAAGGAAGAAAAGGTAACAGGTGAAACGCCTATACAGGAAGATCCGAAGTTTTTGTCAGAGGACGTTGCCCAGCGAGTTAAAGATGCTGTCAAAGCAACAATGCAGGGTATGTGGAATTGGGTAGCTAGTGATGATGTTTTCATTCAGGATAAAGTGACAAAAGTCAGAATTGAATATGCTGAAATCGAATCAACAGGAGTAAGCCCATTGGCAAAGTATATAAATCCAGAACTGGAAAAATTTGGTATGCGCTATGAAAATATTACCGATTGCATTCCGGTTCAAGAGCATAAGCCTGAGAGCGAAGAGAACGAGTCGGAATTATTTGAGGAAGCGTATAAATTAATAATTGATTGCTATTTCTCGTCTCAGGTAGTTGACGTTTTCGCAGAGTTTAAGAAACAAGGATTTAAAATAACAAAGAAGAAATGAAAAAGACAGGAATTGAGTTAATCGCCATCGAGAGACAGGAACAAATTGAAAAGCACGGATACACTATTTCCAGAGATGTTGAATCAAATAGTTCTTATGAACAGTTGGTACAAGCTGCAAAATCTTTGATAGGGCACCCATCGTTCGGTGATCGCCCCATGATGTGGAGTGCTAATTCTTGGGATAGAATGAGGCATAAGACGTACAAACAACGCCTAATCATAGCCGGCGCCTTAATAGCTGCCGAAATAGACAGGCTTCAAGCATTGGACCAATGAACGGAATTAGATTATTTATCATCCTAGTGCTTTTGGCTTTCCGAATGGCCTGGGATATCTGGCAGGCTAAAGAAGTGGATCCTGAAGACGAAAATTATTAATTATTAAAACTCCATATTATGAAAAAGAAAGAAAACGGCCTGCAAATTATCAAGTGCGATAAATGCGGCAACACCGCAAAAACAACAGAACCGAATCCTGAGGCTGTATTTACTCGGTTAGGTTTTACGCATCATCCGGAAGCTAAAAAGTTAAAGGATCTATGCGGTAATTGTTCACCAAAGAAAAAGTAATGAACAGGATTTATTTAGGCACAGCTACCGAGCCATATCTTGAGATTAAATTTCAAACATGGGTACCTGTGTACTTCATCGTAATTTGGGTGATCGTTTGGCTTGTATTGAGTTATTTGGAAAGGAGAAAATAGATTAATGAAACCAGCAGTCTCTAAAGAAATAATCAAAGATGTTGTTACCCGTGGTTACGTTCTGATAAACGATACGTATTATCCGCCCAATTCGCCACAGGCTTTAAAATTTGCCTTTGAAATAGGGAGTAAGTCCAAAAAGAATAAAAAATCGCTTAAATCGCCTGTAATTAAGTCGGGTTGGATTGATGATACTCGAAATCTGAAAAATAAAAGTCAGGTCGATATGTTTATCAGGTTGGTTAAGCTTGAACTTGGCTTAGAAGTCTGGCCGGAATTCTTTTTCGATACGCAGCGCCTTTACAGGTTTGATTATACCATTCCCGTTTGTAAAGATGGCCGGATCCTTAAAATAGCCATTGAAGTACAGGGTGGTATTTGGTCCAAAGGTAATTCAGGACACTCTTCAGGTACCGGTATTCAACGAGACATGGATAAGGCCAGCCTTGCAAATGTTAACGGCTGGACACTGATCCAAAGAACCCCAACACAACTCCAGACAATTGAAACCTTGGATATGATCCGAGGTGCAATGGAAAGAATTTTAAAATAAAATATACGTGATTATAACATTAATAATATTTTTCTAACTTTATCCCCCGATGATGATGAGTTATCCTTCTGAGTTTATAATTAATGTTCTTAGGAAAGACTATCCTGATATCAATTTAGAGATATCGGAAAAAATCAGACAATCATTGCCTGAGAAAAGTCTTAATGACCTCTCTCAAATATCAGTGATCATCCGTTCTTTTTTAAAGGCTAAAGGTCTGACATGTTTCAGATGGCAGAATCAGCCAGGTCAAAAGAAAGTAACCGACACCCGGGAGCTTCTTCTTGCGGTGGTCCTGATGTTTTATCATCCAGAAAAGATTCATGGTTTCACAGCTCGCGAAAAAAAGACTGGAATGGTAAAGGCATTAAGTGAGCTGATTGAATGCCGGCAGGATATTATCAGCAAAAGTATGATGAGTGCTGTTTCCGCTTATCGCACTTACAGGAACTTTAGAGAAGAGGTGCAGAGATTGTATGATGTGATTAAGGGTGATGTAAAATTTTAAAAATTGCGGGGTGTTAGCAGTGGTTAGCTTGCCAGAATGACTTTCTGGAGGTCGGGAGTTCGAATCTCTCCCCCGCTACAAATTAAACCTTTCGGAGTGCAGGGAACCGAAAATTAACCATGGGACAATTTAAAGTTGAAATTATTGGCGTAGGTGGCCACGGTCAGGACCGAGATAAAAAAGATGGAGGTATTGTAAATTTTTATGAAAACGGAAATGCTACTCCTGATGCTCTTGCTAAAACATTTGTTGAAATGCTTAAGGCAAATGGTGTCAATGTAGAAAGTGCAATCATTACACATTGGCCAGGTACCGAAGGTGAAGTTCAGGATGATTTAGCATCTGGTGTAAGAAAAGGAAACTTTTAAAGAAACGTTTGACTAGCGTGTTAATTTGGAGTCCCTGCAGGTGTAAAAACTTGCAGGGATTTTTTGTTTTCTTTTTACATAACTTTTGTTATATATTTGATTTAGTCAAAAATATATAAGAATTGAATATGACAACCAAAGATCAACTACGTAAAGTAACATTTATCCTTCCCAATAATAAGCAAAAAGGCTTAACTGGTTTTTTTCACCAATGGAGCATTGATTGGAATTCACATGTCGAAGCTGCTTTAACTTACGGCATTGTCGAAGAAGAGGAAACCGGTCAGGTATACCAGGTTAATCCAGAAGATATCGTATTTACATCCTGAGTTATGAAAGCACAAGAACTTAGGATTGGGAACCTTATACAATACAAAATAGTCAAAAATACTGTTGAGGTTATTGGTATTGATTTAGAGACAAAGTCAGTCAAGACTCACGAATCATCTGCTGTAATTGATTATTACTTTGAACCCGTTCCCCTCACCGAAGAATGGTTGTTGAAGTTGGGAATAGTCCTGCATGAGTACAAAACAGGAGTGAAGCCTATTTTTGTGACGAATACGCTTTTTCTTGTTTGGGCTGGTTCGCACTTGGTAGTCTCATTCAAGGATCCAGAGTCGAAAGTTTTTATAGACTTAGGATTGAAGCGCATCCACTACGTTCACCAACTTCAGAATTGGTATGCTGAAAACACCGGCGAAGAATTAACTATTAAAGAAACTCCTGTGGAGGTTGATACAACATTAAAAGATCCCATTGATCTTGTAATTGAACAAGCTATTTCTAAATTGCCAGACGTGAATTCTGTAAGCTACAATAGTGTCCAGATACCTGTTGGAGATAATAGAATTGAATTTTTGAGATGCTACGTTACCCATGCAACAATCGAGATAGCCAATTGGGCTAAACCTAATCAGAATTTTAAAGAAGCCTGGATTCCTTCAATGTACTTCAGCTTTTCTATTCCAGCAAGATCACAAGAGGATATTTGGAAAGAAGAAAGATTAAAAGAGTATTTACTTAAACCTGAACCGCCTAAAGAAACAGTATGAAAAACATTCCTACCAATCTTACAGAAGCAATTCAACAATTAACCAGTTCAATATCTCCTGAACAGCAAATTAAGTTTATGGATATGGATGAAGCTGATTTTACATCTGATGCCCATTTACTATTTGGTGCAAGTATTCGAAATGAATGGGGATTATGGAAAGATGATAGTCCGCTTGTTAAGTGGTTTAATTCAATCGGTATTGAGCATGCAGATGATATGAGTTCAATTGTTATCACATCTTTCTATCGGACAATTACCAGTAAGACAATTGATTTGTATAGCCAGATAAAGGAAATACAAGACTATTGGTCTAAAAACTAATTTCATGAACTGGAAAAGGATCCTGAACATTATAAAAAAAATACTTGAAGCTGTTTTTGAACATCCCTTAAAAAAGGGTAAACGAATGAGGTAATAATTATGTCTAAATACAAATTTCGCAAGATGTACTTTGTATGTGAAGATAAGAAGGTTATAAGTCCTAACGTTCACATGACGCAAGCTTATCAGTTCAAAAAAACAGCTGATCAGGTGTGTGATGATCGAAATAAGGCTCAAGGCGATGTCCATAAGTTATGGGATGATGAAAGCAAACCTTTGCCAAAACATACAGTTGAGGGCTTTTATCTTGTGCCAGAAGCTCTGTATGATGAGATACTAAAGAAATATGTTGAGGGAGAATAATTATGAACGTAAAAAAAATATTAGAATCAGGCCTGATCAATACAGCCATGTTAGCCAGGGAGATTTGGAACGTAGATCCGGAAGATAAAAACGCTTGCAAATCTGCTGCTGTTCGAATGAATCAGAAAATCAAGGAATCTAACAAGCAAAGATTAACTGAAAACGATCTTGAAATCATAGAAAAATACTTAAAAGAAAAAATAAAATAAATTCTTTGTACATAATAAAAGTTATGTATATTTGATTAGTCAATCAGTCATAACTAATACAAAGAATCATGTCAAAATTTGAAGTTACCGTTTACGATGAGTTCTTCGATCAAGAATTCACAGCTGAGATCCTAACAGCAGACACAGAAGAGCAAGCAAAAATATTAGCGTTAGAAATTTACGCTCAAGAGCTTGACACCGACATTGAATCATTAGAAGTTAAATCCGTAAAATCCATTTAATTATGAAACAGTTTCTATCAGTCGTTTTCAACGCTTTTAAGCCATTATCTTCAACTCCTGAAGCATCATTTGTAGAAAGATTTCAAGCTCAAAACATCAAACTTGTTTTGAATGAACAGCCTCTTATTACTGCTAAAGCAACACGAATTAATAAATTGAACCGTGAAGTGAATGTTTTCAATTATCGTTTCCACTCTTTAGAAAGAAGAACTGAATATTTAACTAAAGAAATCGAATTACTTGAAAAGTATGCAGCGCAAAAGCTTGAAAAAGCTAAGTTGAAAAAAGAAGTAAGATCTAACTTTCAAAACCCGTTTAAAGTTGGTGATATCTTTGTTGACAGCTGGGGATATGATCAAACAAACGTTGATTCTTACCAGGTTGTTGAAGTAAAACCAAAATCAGTGCTTATTAAATCCATCTGCAATGAAATAATAGAAGCTACCAGCCATGATAGCGCGAATGTTAAACCTTGCAAAGATGCATTTAAAAATCCTGATGCAAAACCAGAAATAAAACCTGTTCTTTTCCGGTTCGACAGCAAAAATAATCCATACTACTTTATCAAATCGCAATACGGCTGGATGAGATTACATGAAGAGGGTGATACTTATCATAAATCATGGGGCCATTAGTAGCTCCACTTTCATGCGTAGATTAAACATTAATAATAAATTCTCATGAGCGTCCAAAAAGAATTAAATCAGCAACTAGAAATCCCAACATTAACAAAAGGTCAAGTCTATTATACTGCTTCCGGATTAGGTGGTAAGTTTGCTTTAAAATTCATTGAGCAAACCACAGATGGTATCTACCACTTTCAAAACATTTCACCTGACTTCAATACATGGACACATAAAGTGAAACCCAGTGAGATCAATGATTTTCTTCTTTAATATACGCATACATAACATTTGTAATAATTTAATTAACTTAGCATTCATTTAGAAAAGTGGAAACAAGCATAGAACTTTGTAAACGTATTGCCGAAGAATCGAATGGTGTGGCGATTATCTCTTTTTCCATGGGGAAAGACAGCATTGCTGCATACATTCAGATGAAAGAATACTTTGACCGGATCCATCCGGTTTTTTATTACATCGTACCTGGCTTAGAGTTTCAACAGAGATCGATTGAGTACTACGAGAATGAAGTATTTAAAGAGCACATCATTCAATTACCTTCTCCAGCTACTTATCGCCAGTTAGCATACTTCATGTATCAGCATCCATCTGCAATTGATCATATTCACGAAAGCGATATCTATATTCCTCATTACGATGAGATATTTGCAGCTGCTAAGATCGATCTGAAAATACCTGAAGATACTTACACTGGTGTCGGGGTTCGAATGAATGATAGCTTGAATCGCCGTTTCAGCATTAAACGTTATGGTGCCGAAAACAAGAAGCGTAAGCAATTCTATCCTGTTTATGACTGGAATAATGAAACGCTGATCAATGCCATTCGTGCCAGTGGCATAAAGTTGCCGGTTGATTACCGGATCTGGGGCCGTTCATTTGATGGATTCCATTATAAATTTTTAAAACCGCTTAAAGATCATTTTCCGAACGATTTCGAGAAAGTGAAAGCGATGTATCCTTTTGTAGAACTTGAATTATTACGCTATGAGCAAAAAGCATAAAGTGTTAAATGATGATTTTGATATCTTCAATTTTGATAGTCCAGCTGATGATGAATCAGATGATATCAGCGATATCGAGAACTTTGAGAAAGCCGCTAATGAAGAGGTTGCAGAGCACATGCTCGCTATTCGCGAAGCAACCGCCAACACTAAGAAATCGCTCGAGAATCAGTGGAATACTGACTTTTATTTCTGTGCTTATTTTGCTGATAATGATCAACGTGACGAGTTCTTGCGTAAAGCTGATGCATTAGGCCTGGTAAAAGATAATTTCATTGACGGATCCTTATTAGCTGAGAAGTTGGGAATTGATCTAACACCAAAAGAGATTGAGGTACCCAAATTGTTTAATGCAAAGAAGGATTGGTTCGACATAACGATGGATTTTGAGCTATGAAGAAAGTAGCTGTGTTAACATCCTCTGTCAGACATTTTAAGTCATGGGTTTTAGAGAACGAAAAACTCGATGAGGAATATATCATGATTCTCAGGTTAGAAGATGCTCAAGGCCATTATTTCCATAAAGTCGAATATAGTTATCTATGGTGGGAAGGAATGAAAAATGCTGGAACAGTGGAATTGACATGTAAAAGAAGATTAATTGAAGAAACTGGCCAAAAGCCCGTATAAATAACAGATTGTTTAACCATTTAATTGAATTGCTGAGTCTTTAGAAGAATTGGAAACGCAGTAAGAGGTCTCTTTAACAGAGGCGGTCAAAGAACAGCATCCGCAACCGGCCGTGCCGCAGGTGGATCAGCTGACACACGTACAAGAAGGTAATTACCTTACGGGCATGCTATCTAATCAGGTGGCATGCCTTTTTATTTTAAAAATTTATGGCAGAAGATAAAAAACAAGATGCTAAGCTGAAGCAACTTAAACTCATGCGCGAGGAATGCGAGAAGGATGAGGATGTTAAGGGGTTTCCTAAAAAACAAAAGTGGTTTTTATTTCTATTGAAAGTAAAACTCGGCAATATCCTTCAGGCTTGTCAAATCGCAGGAATTTCCCGGCAAACTGTCTATGATTGGAAATCCGGAAAGCAATTGCCAGCATGGAAAGAAAGATTTACCGCCAAGGTTGCTGAAATTAATGATATCAGCATTGATTTTGTTGAGAGTAAGCTATTCGATAATATCAAAGCTGGTGATGTGGCTTCAATTCTCTTTTATTTAAAAACCCGTGCCAAGGATAGGGGATATATTGAGAAATCGGAGGTTGATCATACATCCAAAGGCGAAAAAATTAATAACACTCCAATGATGTTTGTTTCTGCCGATCAGTTAACACCTGAACAGTTGCAGGATTATATTGCTAAGAACTTAAACGGTGCTAATAGTAACAACGAAGGTACATGATAAGCTTTGGGAGGCTTATGTTTCTAAAGCCTTCAATGTTTTTGTTCTGGAGGGTGGGAGCCGTTCAAGTAAAACGCACTCTATTATTCAGTTTTGGATAAAATGGGCGTGGATTAATAAAGGCAGGAATACCCGTGTTGCAGTAGCCCGTTTAAAAGGTACCTGGCTAAGTGCAACCGTAATGAAGGATTTTATTGATATCCTTACCGGCTATGGTTTATATAATCCTAGAGACCATAACAGGACAAATAAAATCATAAAGCTCTTTGACACTGAATTTTGGTTTGTTGGCCTAGATGATCCGCAAAAGATTCACGGTTTCGCTTCCGATGCTTTTTGGATAAATGAGGCTGTTGAAGCTCAGTTTGATGATTATGCTCAATTGATGCAGCGTTGTACCGGCTTCGCTATTCTGGATTATAACCCTTCATTTGAAGAGCATTGGATTTTCGACAAAATATTAAAACGTCCAAAATCCTTCTACAATCATAGTACAATGCTGGATAACCAGTTCATTTCTCAGAATGCTAAAGAACAGATATTGAGTTATGAGCCTACTGAAGAGAATTTCGCCAACGGTACCGCGGATGACCGAAAATGGAAGATATACGGATTAGGGCAAAGAGCTTCTCTTGAAGGATTGGTATTCGAATTTGGCGTTCATTGGGATATTGTAAAAGATGTTCCAGAATGGGCAAAAAAAACTCATCGTTGGGGTTTAGACTTTGGGTTTACTAATGATGTTACGGCTATTCCTGACGCGTATTGGACCGGTTCAACAAATGAGGTTTGGTTAGATGAGTTATGTTATCGTACCAAGATGCTTAACACTGATATCGGCGATATTTTAAAGGAAAACGATTTAAAAGGTATCAGAGGTTGGGCCGATAGTTCAGCCCCAAAGGATATAGAAGAAATATATCGAATGGGGTTCGATGTTGTGGGAGCTGATAAACCTCCTGGCTCTGTAAATAACGGCCTTGATATTATGAAAAGGCATAAGATTCATATTACCGAAAGGTCATTGAATTTTATAAAAGAATGGAGAAACTATACATACATACAGGACAAAAACGGTATTTGGCTGAATAAGCCCACTGAAAAAAACAATCACGCAATGGACGCTACGAGATATATATTCTTTATGGAAAAATCACAAAAACGAGTTCAAGAAAAATCACTTACTAAAGCTGACTTAGGATTTTATTAAAAATGAGAAATGGAAATTATAAGAACATTAAAAAACCTTTTAGGAATGAAAGAAGAAGATAAAGACTTGGTAAGCCTTATAACTGAAGGCTCCATTGAAAAAGCAAAGTATAAGTTTACCAACAAAACAGATGTTGTTAAAGCTGCTTTGAAACAATATAGAATTGATGGTCATGAGATTATGGACCGCCCAGATAAAACTTTAATAAAAGGCGATATTGTAACAAGTTGGAACCTGCCAATTGGATATCAGCAAAAAATTGTTCAATCTTCAGTTGCTTTTCTCTACGGTAAACCCATAAAATTAAAACAAGAAAGCACTGGCACTGATAATGCTTTTAAAATGCTTCTTGATCTTCGTAAAGAAATGCGCATGCCTGCAAAGGATCAGAAGTGTGCGGAAATTACGATGTCTGAAACTGAGTGCGCAAAATTGTTCGTTCCTTATCGTGACAGTAATGCTGATAAATCAGATTTGAGCAAACCAAATAGTGTCAAATGTATTCTTCTTGCAAATTCATTAGGAGATATTCTTCATGTAAGCTTTGATAGTTTCGGAGTACTTAGAGCCGTTGCCAGAGAATATAAGGTTAAAGTAAATAATAAAAATATCGAGCATTTCGATGTTTACATGGCCGATATTATTTACAAATGTGAAAAGAACGGCTCTTGGATAATTTCTCCCGAAACAAATATCATAGGTAAGATACCTATAGTTTGGTTTAACCAGGATGAGACTGAATGGGCTATAGTTCAAAAGCTTATTGATCGGAGAGAGTTTTTAACTTCAGGCCGCGCTGATAATAATGATCGATCAGGTGATCCTATTTTACTTTTGGAAGGGAATGTAGAAAGTTTACCAGAAGCTAAAAAAGCAGGTAAGGTTATCAAATTGGGAGTAGGAGGGAAAGCTTCATATTTGGTTCCTCAAATGTCTATCGACATGGTAAAAGATGAAAAGGAGGATTTAAAAGAGCTCATTCATTACCTCACTGATACCCCTGATTTAAGTATGGATAAAATGACATCTTTAGGCTTAACATCAGGTAAAGCTATAGAGATGGCATTCTTTGCGGCTTTATTGAAAGCGATGAGGAAACATGGTTATTATGAAGAAATGCATGATCGGGAACTTGAAATATTGAAATCCTTCATGTACAAGGTGATTGATACCTCAAGCGCTTTCGAGGCAGAAGTTAAAAAACTTAATGTATCAATAGAATTTGGAAATCCACTACCTGATAACTCTGAGGATTTGATAAATATGCTTTCGACAGCTACAGGCGGTAAACCGATAATGAGCCAAAAGACAGGTGTAGAATTAAATCCATTGGTTAAAGATGCTGATGCTGAGAATATACAAATCAACAGTGAATCTGTAAGTACCTTGGAATAAAATATACGTATATTGAACATTAATAATATTTTATATATTTGAGTTCAAACAAAATGTTTAACCCTAATCAAAGCAACATGAAAAGATTTATTGCAATTGCATGTTCTTCTTTATTGGTTGTTGTGATTTCTTCATGTAGTTTCGAGGCACCTCGTCAAAAAGCGGGCTTAACGCCATCAATTGAGAATCCTAGTATAAGTCATTTGGATTTGGCTTATATTAATGATGCTGTATCTCCTGCAGTTGCTCCATTGTACGGACCTTGCGTTTATGTCCATGCTTTAAATGTGTCATTAACCGGAACTTCATTAGAAGTATATCCAGCATCCAACTCCCCGCCTCTTAAAAAGGCTCAGGAGAAAACTACTACTTAATTAATATAAAACCCGGCATGCCAATGTTCCGGGTTTTATCTATTGCTAGTCAAATGACTGAAAGAATCATCCAAGAAAAGTTAAAATATTATTTTGCTAATTACGATTACAAGCTATTCAATGCGTTTATCTATGCATGGGAAAGTGATTTCTTTGGAATTAGCAAATCCGGATACGCTTTAGAAGTTGAGGTAAAGATCAGCCGCGCTGATTTCCGAAAGGACTTTCAGTGTAAAACAGAAAAGCATCATCTTTTAACCAATTTCAAAAAGTCAGCTATATTGGAAAGAAAATGGCCATTCAAACCATACTTGAGAAAAGGTGAAACAGAATATCATTACCGAGAAGGGGATGCATCAAGCATATGGTTTTGCAATCCAGCCGATAAGTTGCCGAATAAGTTCTATTATTGCGTTCCTGAAGGATTGATCTCGGTTAATGATATACCTGAAACAGGTCAATAATCTAACCGGCACTTTATTGAGTAAATTCTACCATCGGAGCAATAACCTACGAATTGAAATGAGAGAGTTTCTTCACGAATTAAAATATTCTTCTCCTGAAAGTCAGGAAAGAATGATTGAAAGTTTCAAACAAAAATTAATATTATGAGATCAATTAAATTCGAAGAATCGAACCTGCCATTGGCTGAAGATCAGCCTGAGTATGAAACATTGCATGTACATGTTGATGTAGATGATCCACAATTACCCATGACCGCATGTTTTGAACTGGATTAAGGATGTGCAAAAAGAAGAAGTTGGATAAAATTGGTGCAATGCTAGTTTTAGCAAAAGTTACCAATCCAAAAAGCAAAAGAGAAGAGTGCAGATATTACTTCTGTACTCTTTGCAATAGTTACCACCTTACAAGTCAACAAAAGAAAAACAATGCCTGATAAAATCGCTAAAAAGTACGAACAATTGCACCTAAAGGCAATAAAACGCTATCAACGGCAGGTGCAGGATTCTTATTTTCGGACCATTGATAAGATATTCAATCAGGCAGGATCCGTTAAATTAAAGAAAGCGATCTTTAAGATTTCCGATTATCCAATACTTAGTAAACAAATCGACAGGGCCCTTCTTGAATTCCATGAGCAATTAACCGTCATTCTGGTTGATGGAACTAAACAACAATGGGGGCTTGCAGATAGCAAGATGGATGAAATGCTTGCGAATCACTATGCAGGGAAAGAGGTATCAGAGCAGATTAAATCAGTCCTTTACCAGCGCAATGAAAAAGCTCTCGAAGCATTTACCAAAAGAAGAATAAAGGGACTGAATCTATCTGATCGGGTTTGGAAATATACGGATCAGTTCCGCAGTGAAATTGAACAAGGGTTGTATACTGGCATATCTGAAGGTAAGCCAGCTGCTGTTATGGCCCGGGAACAAAAACAATATTTGCAAGAGCCTGATAAGTTATTCAGACGGGTAAAGAATACTTCAGGTAAGCTGGTGTTAAGTAAAGCCGCAAAGAAATATACACCAGGTAGGGGAGTTTACAGAAGTTCATTTAAGAACGCATTGAGATTAACCAGAACAGAGGTTAATGATGCATATAGATCTTCTGATTTCGAGCGATGGTCCACAACCCCCTTTGTAATTGGTATTGATATTATTCTGTCAAATAATCATCCTAGGTATGATATCTGTGATACTCTTGTTGGTCCATATCCAGCCGGTTATAAACATCGAGGTTTTCATGCTCAATGCCTATGTCCAGCTGTTCCAAGATTAGCTTCGCCAGCTGACTTTGACAGATATGAAGATGCTGTTTTAGCAGGTAAAGAATCTGGATTTAAGTTCAAAGGAACCGTTAATAGTATCCCATCATCAGCTTCAAAATGGGTTGAGGAAAACAGAGAAAAGATAAAAGGATGGAAGTCTTTACCGTTTTTTATTCAGGATAATAAGAAGTTTTTACCTAATCTGTAATATTAGCTCTTATATTACAGATTTCAATTCCCTCAATACTCCAATACCTTTCTTCTCATAGTAATTTTAAGCCTATTCTAACAATAGCTTAAAAAACTACTATGCGTAAAATCATTTTAGAGAAACTCCAAGCAAAAAAAGGCGGTTCTCTTAAAAAACTCACACCGAAAGGATTGGATCTTTTACTCACTAAAATTGAGGCAAAGATTAACACCGAAGATGATATCGACAGCACTATAGATGATCTCGATACAGGTGTTTTTTCTTTTGATGACATGGTTGAACTGGTTCAAAAAGAATCTGATCGCAAATCTCGTTCCGTTAGAACAAATCTTGAAAAGGAATTTGATTTCATCGCTAAGAAAAAAGTGGAAGATGATGACGATGATGATGATGAGGCGTCAAAAAAGAAACCCGGTCAACAAACAGATGTTGCAAAGTTAGTTGCTGATGCAGTTAAAACCGCTTTAGAGCCGTTCGCATCCTTAACTAAGCAAATCCAGTCAAATGATGTTCGAGGAAAATTAAAGGTTGCTCTTAAAGAAAAGGGTATTCCAGAGGACTGGGCTGATGATGTTATGATTTCTGATGATTTCAATCAGGAGGAAGTTATTACTAAACTGGATTCCAAATGGACATCTGCAAAACAATTAGCAGTTAATCAGTCTATTGGTGATGGTACTGTCCTTAAAGGCAGCACATCTTCACCAACGGCTTTTACAGAAGCTATCAAAGAATTCGGTAAAACCATTTCACCTAAAGATAGTGGTATCAATATTCAAGAAATGTAAAAATGGGACTAGAAATAGAAAACCAATCAGACATTGCAACACCTCCAGTGTTTATAAAAGTCACCTCTGATTATGCAGGAGGCGGTACTTTAGATAATACAGGTCTTGTTGACAAATCCTTATTAAGGGCTGGTACCTTTGTTAATTTTGACGAAAGCACACGCTTGGTCAAAATTCTAAAAACCGCAACCATAGTTGAAGCCGCAGTAGACGGATCTACTACTTACAAAATTGCAAAGAGCGTAAATAATCAAGCACATTTAATTGTAGCAAGTGACGTCGTTTCCCCAGCAGTAGGTGGTAAGTCTTATGCTATTTCAGGCATTAATACCTCCAACGCTGATTATGACATAATCACAGTTGGAACATCATTAGGGGCCGTGAATGTTGGAGATGTGCTATTTCATTCTGCTGCGAGTGGAGCAGCCGCTGGAGCATTGAAAGTAGAAGTTAATGGCCAGCTAAGGAACGACACAGAAGTGGGTAAGAATGTATTTGTTGCCGTTGTTCGTGAGGGAATAACTTATAATAGACGTCTGCCTTACACAACACCTCAGGCGGTGAAAGATGCCCTGAAAGGTTTAATTATTTTTTCTGAACAACGCTAATAGGAGGCTAAAAAATGTACGGAACAGTTATTAAAGAGATTGCAAAGGAAAAGAATTTGCAATCTTACATTGACGAAACAAGAGCACGTTTCGCAGCCATTTTCTGGCCTTCTTTGGTCACAGTAAATCCGGTAGATAGTCTGGAATGGAAAACCGTGATCGGTGACCGTAAAGCAGGTGTTGCCGGTAACGTTACCGCATTCAATGTGTCAGCTCCTGAGCATACTCGTGATGCTTTGCGTGACAAATCCGGTAAGATTCCATCGATCCGTGGTAAACGCACAATGGATGAAGATTTGTTGATGAAGTACATTAATCTTACAAAGCAGGTAGATCCAAACATGCAACGTGTGTTAGCTTTGATTTTTGATGATGTTGAGTTTTGCTCAATAGCACCTCACAAACGTATCGACTGGATGCTTGGACAGATGTTATCGAGCGCCGGTAAAATCAGTTTTACAGCCGAAAATAACGTAGGTGTAGTAACACAATACGATGTTGATTTCGGAATGCCAGCTTCTCATAAAACAGGTACTACTGGTGCCATTTGGAGTGATACCGAAAATTCAGATCCTTTATTGGATTTGAGAAAATCATTCTTTGAGCCGATGGCTGATCTTGGAATAACCGGAGGTGTTATAAGAATGCATCCTACAAAGGTTTTCCAAATATTGGAATCTAAAAAGGTGTTGACAAAATTCGGTTTACTTTCAAAAGGTACAACTGACAATATTGATATGAATATCAGTAAGGTCAACAACTTCTTGTCATCTAACAATTGGCCTCAAATACGTCCATTCAATGCTTCAATCGGTATCGAAATAGATGGAAAGGTTACTTATGCTAACCCATTTGGATTAGATAACGTAATCTATACTCCTGATGGAGCGGTCGGCCGTTTACACGTTGCACCGATTGTTGAAAAAGAACGTCCGCAACCTCAGGTTTCCTATGCTGAATATCAGGGAAATCTGATTAAAAAATTCAGCACTGTGGATCCTGTTGTTGAAACTACTGCTTATGAATTCAATGCTTTCCCTTCTTGGGATACAATTGATCAATCATTTGCATTGAATACCAATAACACAGGCACTTTCGCTTAAAACGTTCTTTGAAATGACTATAAGAGAAGCTATAAAGGCAGAAGTTTTAATACCAGGTATACCGGAAGGAAAGATTAATAAGTCTGCTGAAGACTTAGGGTTGGATCCGGACTTGGTATATAATTCAGGTAATCATAAAGACTCTGTGACTAAAGCTTCTCTTGCAGTTTTGTATAGTTTGAGAGGGTTGACAAGTATTTCTGAAGGTGGTTTTTCTATTTCACTAAATCCAGCTGCAATTGAGCAAAGGATAGCTAATTTGGTAAATGGTTCTGATGCAAAACCTACCGTAAGTGATGCTTCAAGTTACTGGTAATGTATTATCCGGACACACTGAAGTTTAAAATAGTTTTAGAGCCTATCGCTTCCTATCAAAATGAGGCTGGTGATTGGATAACTCCAGAACAGTCGGCAGGTGAATCAGAAATCCTTATTCCTTGCAGATATGAGCCTAACGATGCCGGAAGGACCACAACCAGCAATGACGGCCAGAGGATTGACTTCGGTGGAATGGTTTATATGTCTAATGAGAATGAAGATATATCGACAGGAACATCGGTTGAGGTTTTTAAGCTTGATAAGCTGATTGCCGCCGGTACCGTGAAACGATTTCACAGAGGTATGATGAACGCTAGGATATGGGTATAAAACCGCGTTTCTCGAATGCAGATGTCAGACAGATGTTTGCTGTTAAACTTCAACGTATTGAGCAGGTTATTTTAAACCGGCTTATTCTTGTTGGAGAAACATTTGTGAGAAATGCCAGGCTAAACGGATCCTATCTCGATCAGACCGGAAACCTCAGAAGCTCGATCGGTTATATCGTTTTGAAAAACGGTAGAACGGTTCATGAGAATTATGAGGAAGCTCAAAGTGGTACCGATAAATCAAAAGGTGTTCAATCAGCAAAACAGTTTATATCCGAATTAAAATCAAATTTCACTAACGGATATACGCTCATTGTAGTTGCCGGAATGGATTACGCTGCAGCAGTTGAAAGTCTGGGTAAAGATGTGTTAACATCATCCGGAAAACAGGCTGAAATTGATCTGAGGTTTGCCCTCAAGGAGATATCGAGAAAGGTTAAAAAGTTATGAGTAAAACATCTTTAGGCGTTGTAAATATACTTGTATCATACATTAAGAATAAAGCTGATTTTTGGAATGATGCTAAAAAGCCAAACGGTGGATTATACAAGTTTCAAAGGCCAAATAATTCAGTTTCTGAAGATATTGTAGTTAACTCATTGCCGTTGAATCGTGAAGCTGTCCAAGAAGGGATTTTAAACGTTAATCTGTACGTTCCGAATCTGGTTTTCGCCGATAGGCCCGATGATAAAAGCCAGCCTGATACTGCTCGATTAACTTACCTGGCAAATCTTTTCAATACTCATTTTGGAGAGTTCGATGGTGACAACGGGAACTATACATTCATAATTCAACAGGATAACATTTTTCAGGACGAGAATAACCAGCATTACATCAACTTCAGAATAGAATTTTCATCAGTTAATATTTAAAAACATTAGATATGTCTAAACCATTAAAAGGTTACAAATCCTTCAAAATTGGCGCAATAGCAGGAGATGGTGGTATGGGTACTGCCTTAACTGCCTTAGGTACAACCGTAAAAGGGACTACCAATGCTACTTCCAGTGAAGCAACAACTCAGGACTTTTTTATAGAAGAGCAATCCGAGGCATTTGAAAGCACCGTTACAGAAGAGCCTAAAATGTCAGGTACGCTTGAGATTTATGATGTGGATCCTGATACAGCTGTTAAAGTATTCGGCGGTACAGTTACTACAACTGGAGCCGGAGCTACAACCAGAAAAGTATTTACCCCTCCGGCTGTTTATACACCACTTGAAGTTTCAGGAGAAATTGAGAGTAAAAACGGGGCGATTTTAGCAGTAGTAAGAATGCAACTGTTACCAGTATGGAATCTATCTTTTCAAGATGGTGAACTTGGTAAAATTGTTATCAATTGGAAGGCACTTGCGCCTACAAAAGCTGATACTGCACCTTATACTTTCTCGGTTGCTACACCAGCTTAATAGTTTCACTGTTATCATTTTAAGTAAGCCTCAATTATTAGAGGCTTTTTTGTTATTTAAAACTTCAGCTACATCATTAAACTCTTTGAGGTCCCAAACGTACACCTTTCCGAATTCGCCTTTATAATCTACCGTGGCTTGGAATCTTTTTAGCTTATCTTCTTTGCAATTGTAGAATATTACTTTTTCACCAGGCTTCAAAACGGTTATTTCACCAGTTTTATCATTCTTAAAATAAGATTCATTATCAATAGTAACTAGTTTAAAACTGTATTCCTTTGAACGTGAAGAAACTATATTTCTAACTTTTATTTCTTCATATAAGGATATATCATGCCATTTAGCATATTCATTCATTTGCCAAATCCATACACCGAAAGATATTAGTATATATACTCCTAAAAGAGTGCCGATTACTATGAGAGTAGTCTTTACTGTTTTCATTCAGTAAAATTGGAATAAAAAATCTAAGGAACGAAATGCTAAATACGGTTTGTCTTGGTAGGTAAACAAAAATATACGTATATATAACATTAATAATAATTTTGTACTTTTAAACCATGATTGAAAATGAAGTGCTTACCAAAGAAGTTGATGTTCTTACAAGCAAGGAAGTCATTATTAAGATCGATGTCAATGCCCATAACGACAAACTAGGAGGCGGTGTAAATCCTAAGGAATATAGATTTAAAATTCGACCAATTGTAGTTGGGAACATTTATAGGATTTCATCGAGAATATTGCAAATACCATCAGATGTTTTTGACAAAAGCTTATTTGAAACATTCCTTTTAACGTCATCAGCTCATCTTGATGATCTTATATATATCATAGCAGTAGCTGTCCAAAACAATCATAAAGAACCCTCTGATGAGCTTTTAAATATAATTAGGTGGAATTTTACACCAGAGGATTTTAAGCTTGTTTTAGAGGTTGTATTGTCGCAAATACAAGTTGAATCTTTTTTAAGTTCTATCATCTCGATCAAAACAATGAACGTGATCAGGATGAGCCCGAGAGAGAATGCGGAGATTATAGCCCATTCAGAATAATAAATAGTTACAGGAAGTATTTTAGATGCAGTAGGGATTTTGTCTTATGGAAACTAAGTTGGGCCAATTTTATGATGGATATGGCCATGATTCCAAATTCAAAGACATCAGATAAAGAGGAATCACCTAAAAATACTGTTCAAAAAGAGATAGAAGATCTTGGATTTTAATTATTAAAATATGGCAGTAAGTATATCTGGAGGTGAATTAGATTGGAAAGCGACCATTGACGATAGGGATTTTATGTCTCGCTTCGATCAGATGGAAAGAAAGATAAATAACTTTTCGAATAATGTTCAAAATAATGGCTCAAAGATCGACAGCTTTTTTAAAACTGCTGGCGCTGCCGTGGCTGGCTACTTATCCCTTCAGGCTTTCGGAGATTTCACAAGAAAAATAATTGAAGTTTCCTCTGAGTTTCAAAAGTTTGAGGCTGTCTTGACCAATACTTTAGGATCTAATGCTCTGGCTAATTCTGTAATGGATCAGATACAGGATTTTGCTGCAAAAACTCCTTTTGGCGTTCGCGAACTGACTGATGCATTTGTAAAGCTAGCTAATCAGGGATTTGTTCCATCAGGTAAACAAATGAGAATGCTTGGTGACTTAGCAGCATCAACAGGTAAATCTTTCAACCAGTTAGCCGAAGCGATCCTTGATGCGCAGACTGGCGAATACGAGCGATTAAAAGAATTTGGCATCAAAGCCAGAGATGCCGGAGACAAGGTGATCTTCACATTTAAGGGTGTTAAAACAGAGGTTGACAAATCGTCGACAGCTATCCGTAACTATATCACGAACCTGGGAGATGCAGAGGGCGTGTCTGGTTCAATGGCTGCTATATCTAAAACATTGGGCGGTCAAATATCCAATCTTGAAGATAACTGGGATAAGCTTTTAAAAACTATTGGCGAAGGTACAACAGGCGTATTTTCTGATGCGATATCTGTTTTGTCTCAAATGTTAGAGGCTGTAACCGAATATATTGAGAAAGTTAATATTGCTAATGAATATGATTTAAAGCCCGTTGAATCTTCTTCAGCCAAATTCTTTGCCGGTCCACTTGGAGGTTTACTTTCCACTATGGAATCCTTTAACGCAGAAGGTCAAACTGATTTTATTCAGAATTTGCGCGAAGGATTAACCAAAGAGAATAATCTCTTTATTGCTGGAGCTAAAAGTTTAACAGCTTATAGAGATCAATGGATCAAATTAGAAAAAGATCGAAAGAATTCAATAGCAGGAATCAAGGACGATCGTTTACGTAATGCAATAAATTCTGAATTTGAAAAAGTAAAGGTCGTATTAAAAGATCAGTCGGCACAGATCTTAAAAGATCGTAATAAACCTAAGGATGCTGGTTTCGGAAAGAATAAAACCGGCAAAACGGACGCTGAAAGACAAGCTGATAATATAAAAAAGGCCTATAAGAGTTTAGATGATGAGCTGAAGTTTTTAAGTATCGATAAAAAACTATCATTGGAAGATATTGATAATAGAAAGGTATCTGCTTATGAGGGGCTAATTAAATCATTAATCAGCAATGGAATTGAACCAGGTGACAAAGCTATTCAAAGCCTTTTGGATAAGATTTTTACACTTAATAAAGAATTAAATGATATCGAGGGTAATAAGTTTGAAGCGAATTTATTTTCTAAAAAAAGTGAGCAAAGTGCAAAACAAGCCGTTCAATCAGCAAAAGATCTACAGAAAGAATTAGAGGAACTTTCATCACTTCCATTTCCAGACATATCGAAGCCTTTAACTATTCCTAAAACAACCATTCAGAGAATAAAGGAATTTGCAGGCAAAGCTTATGCTGTTTCAGATGCTTTTTATTCATGGAGTGATTCGTTAAACGGTGTTGACGATGATCTATCCAAAACAATGGGTCAGATCAGCAATATAGCCAACGGAGTTGGAAATGTAGCTACTGGTTTTGCTTCTTTAACAGATAAGGAATCAAACCCCCTTGAAAAAATACTTGGCGGCGCCGGAATGATTGGTGCAGCACTAGGCGCAGTGAAAGGTATCGTTTCTCTTTTTGATAATTCGGAAGCAAAGAGAAGACAAGCTCAGGAGCAACAGGCTTACAGTCAATCATTGCAATTAAAAGCGATCAATGCCCAAACAGAGGCAATGGAACGACAATTGGCCCTAATTAAAGACTTGTACGGTGCCGAAAGACTTCAAAAGTATGGCGAATCCTTAGATACGATCAGCAAAAAGTTCCAAGAACAATCTGTAATAATTAAGGATAAAATCATAAACACTGGGTTTGATGATATTGATAAACAGGTCAAAAAACTTAATAACGGTGAGCAAATTGGACATCTCTATCAGCCAGTTGTTGCGATGTTTCAAAAAGCAGGTAAATTCAAAACCGTTGGCAGCGTTCTTCCTGAACTTGATGATATTCTTAAAAGCACCGAAGCTTTAGGAAAATTAGAGGATTTAGTAAGCGGAGGATTGCTTGATGAAAAATCAGCCGCTACAGCTCAAAGCTTAATTACCCTGGCTAAACAATATCGTGACACCTTAAATGAGGTTAGGGCTGAAACTACAGGCACTACATTCTCCGGAATAGCCGATGAAATAGTTCAGATGTTTGAAAATGGCACTACAGCCGCGGAAGACTTTGGTAAGAACTTCGAGCAAATAATGAAAAAGTCTATCCTCAACAGCTTCAAAAGAAACGCTTTAGAGAAAGAGCTTCAGAAGTTTTATGAAGACTTTGCTGCAAAAGCCGAAACAGGTGGGGGATTGGATCAGGGTGAGATAGGTTCATTAAAAACCATGTATGATGCTATCATAGCTAATTCGCAAAAGCAGTTTGAAGATTTGCAGAAAGCTACGGGAGTGAGTTTTAATAATCCCAATGCAGCCGGGGCTTCAGCTAACTCATTAGCTGGTGGAATTCAACGCTCAATTACCGAAGAAACAGGATCCCTAATTGCTGGCCAGTTCAATGGCATGAGAATGACAGCAATGGAGCAATTAACAGTTGCAAAACAACACATGGACATTGCTTTGAAGATTGAAGCCAATACTTTCAGGACGGCAAATAACACTGATCATCTTTCTGAAATAAAAGACACTCTAAAATCGATGGACACAAAAATTAGTAGTAACAGTAACGCTTTAGTAGCAGGAGGTATAAAACCATGATAGGAAAGTACTTTATCAATAATGTTGACATTTTCTTGCAATGGGGAATTATTATTAAAAAAGGTGTCTTTTCTGAGTTGCTTCGTTTTCCTAAAAGAAAAGAGCTATTAACCCATAACTGGAATGATGAACACGGAACAGAGCGAGATGATACGCCTTTGTTCGATTCTATGAAGGTTTCTATGGATATCGTATTCATAGCGGCTAATGAAGCTGATTTTTGGACAAAATACACTGACTTCTATAATTTTATATTAGCAAGCGGTTATTTCGTTTTTCGATCTGAAGACTTAAATAAGGAGTTCATCTATTTATACGATGAAATGACCCCGTTTAAAAACCTCACTCCTATAACCCAGGGAAATAAGGTTTATTCCGAATTCACCATCACCTTCATAAACGACGACGTTGGCAGCAATGAAATCGTTATCAGTGAGCATACCGTTTTTGTTAATCGTGGCGAAAAAGGTGAAACGGGTGATCAGGGGCCTATTGGACCTGTTGGCCCAGCCGGACCTGCAACAATGGAATGGAACGGCCAGCTGTATACCGGGGCTGCTAATGCGAATCCATCAGGTGAGATTATTGCTTATGATGCTACGAATGGGGATTGGAGGCCAACGACGCTGGAGCAATTGGGGCTGGGTTCTGCGGCGTATTTGAGCCCTTCAATTGCAGGTTCATTAGCACAAGATTTAGAAGTAAGTAAATATTTACGTTGGAAAAATTACGGCACAAATCATGTTATTATTGATGCCTCTAATTCATTATCACCTACAGGAACAAGTATAAATAATACAAATTCCGATTCCGCGTGGTCGCCAACTTATCCAACTTTAGTTGGATGGAACGGCAGCAATACCTACGGCGTTCGGGTAGATAGTGCTAGGGCGGCTGATCATTCAACTTATTGGGGAGGCCTAACATATTACGGCGGCGGCTTGGCTGCTAATGTAGCTTATGCTATGGTTTATGATTCTATAAACGGACGGCAAGGCGTTGCTTCAGTTGCTCAAATGCAAGGGTTTTTAGGGCTTGGCTCAAACGCTTACAGCTCTATTGGTTATTTGCCGCTGACAGGGGGAACATTGACAGGAGCGTTAAATGGAACGATATCAGAATGGAACGGTTTAGTAACGTTTAACGCTAACCCTTCCGCAAGGGCAATAGATATTATTGGAAGAGCGACTGACGATGTTGCTTTGCAGATATTTTGGAATAATGCAAAAACGGTTCAAAATGCAAAGTTTACAAGTTCGTCAAGTGGATTGCTGATTGATGGAGCGCTAACACTAGCGAATGCATTAACCGGAACATCTGCAAGTTTCAGCTCAACTTTAGGGATAGGCAGAGCAGACCTTAGTGGTAATTTAGGTTTATTAAATGTGTCCTATCCTTTTGCAAAAACAGATGATACTGAAAGAAATATAGCATCGTGGACAAGTAATGAATCATCTGGATCTACATGGAAGTTATTACTTACTTCAAAAGGTGGTGCAACAACAGCAAGTAGATTTTTCTCTCTACAAACTGGAAACGAAGGTGTAGCCAATGAAGGGATATTAGCTTTACAAGCGGGGGGTGGTAGCGTCCTCATAGGAACCGCAACAGATAACGGAACTGATAAGTTACAGGTGAATGGGAGTATTGCAGCTGGATCAGCTAATTTATCAGGCTCACTTTCCGTTGGGGGAACTGTTTTATCAGGGGTAGCCAAATTAGGAGCTTGGGCTTCAAGTGGTAATTATGCAAGATTTGGGCATTATTCTTTTGATGGAGGCAGCAATTACGGATTCTTACAACATAATACGGGTTCTTTACACTTAAACGGCACAACTCTTAATGTAGAAGCTACTTCTTCTACTTTCTCAGGCACAGTAACCGCCCCAACTTTTTCAGGCAGTGCAACCAAATGGAACAATCAAATCTATACCGGCGGCACAAACGCTAATCCGTCTGGTGAGCTTATGGCTTATGACGCTACCAATGGAGATTGGCGACCAACGACAAAAGCGCAATTAGGCATCGCTGCCAGTGCCAATCCATCATTTACAGGGTTCGCAAGTTTCGCAGGCCGTGCAGCCGTTACCGCTCTTTCGCTCGATGGAACCGACACCGACAACTGGAGTATTAAGAAAAACGGAACTAACATCGACGTAACGCTTAACGGTGTCGCAGTTGGCCGTTTCACGCAGGCAGGCGACTTATTAATAAAGGGTGAGGTTTACCGTAATCAAATACTGTAATGGCTAGGGAGGCGGGACAACTGGTTACATTTTCGGACTTGCAGTGGGCGGTTAGCAATAACAACTTTACTGCTATTTACGCCTTTACCGAAAACACCGAGGCTTACGCAGATAAGGCGGCAATTGAGGCCCGGATAAATGTCGATACTATGGCCGGAGCTGCCGACAGGCTTCCTTCATGGGATGAGTTGGTTGCTTCGCTTCCATCATCAATATCCATTCAGGTGAGCATCCAATTCGACAGTTATGTAACTATAACCATGTACGACGATATCGGTCAACCGTACAGCCTGCCTATTGATGTTATGGTCGAAGTTTACTTTGATGTGCTCGATACAATCAATTCAACGTATCGCTATCCAATGGAGCAATTTCCAATACTGGCAGGCAATACAGAGCAAGACTGCTATCCTACTTTAAGTCCAGACGAGCTAATTGATAATTCTTACACTGGACTTGCTGATCCTAACAATTACAATGGTGTACCAATAAATTAAATTTTAATCTGAAATAAAGAACATGAATTTTTCAATCTCAAACGAACCAGTAACTGGCAAGGCTAGAATACTGGAAATTACAGCCGTAAACCTGACTGTTGGCCATCAGGTTAAATTAGTCGACGCGGATAACGACAACGCACTGATTTTAGCTGGCGAAGTGAAAAGCTTCTCATTGGGTAATACTGCAATGGCAGCAGCAGAAGCGCCAACACAAGCGGTTAAAGATGCTCAGGAAGTTTTGAAAGGCAAAATTGAGCAGGCTTTTGCTGAGTACTATTCATTAATTGAGGCGTAATGGGGAAAGTGACTAAAATCATTGAAAACGGCATATCCTTCGGGAATGCCGCCATTTTAGCCGGCATGCTTGGCCAGTGCGTAAATGTGCCACTAGCTCACATGGACAGCTTTTTAAAATATCTTGAATTGCAGGATAAGCTAAATGATCTGAAAGCTGATTACGGCAAACAGCAGTTGGCTGTATTGAGAGCGTATGGAATCACAGAGGCTCCGTATAACTTCAGTGATCACCCAGACCGCCCAAAAATTGAAGAAGCTTTAACCGCTTTGCAAAACAAAGAGATTGAAGTAAAAGGAATCAAAGATATCCTGATTTCTCCTATAGAGCTGGCACAGATCACCGTTGGCCTTACTAACAATGATCGCAATTTTATCAAATCATTTCTTGTAAAAAAATAAATGAACCCATTTCAATTAGTCCGTAATGATGTTGTAGTTGCCAGTTTGAAGGTAACGGGAACCCAAACCAAAAAGATAATGGGTGAAAATGTTGTAGACCTTCAGGTTTCTACGCCCGGATATATTGATATTTTAATGGGTACAAAAATCACCGTTCATGGCGAAGATTATATCTTAAACAAATTGCCTGATTTAAAAAAGGTCAGCAATCTGCAATATGATTATAGTCTTCATTTTGAATCGGTAAGTTATGAGCTGATAAACTTCCTTTACCTGTTTTACGATCCAAACAATCAGCCTACAGAAGCGCAATTTAGTTTGATGGGTAATGCAGAAACGTTTATCGATTTGCTAATCATTAACGCCAACCGTGCCGGATCCGGATGGACAAAAGGTATTGTGGATGATACTGACTTTAAAAACCTGTCTTTTTCTGATGAAAACTGTTTGCAGGTTCTAAACCGTTTAGCTCAAGAGTTCGAGACTGAATTTTACATCACAGGCAAAACAATCAATTTCACGAAGAAGGGCGTAAACACCGGCCTGACATTCGAATACGGCAAAAACAAAGGCTTATACAATATCGGCCGTACAACGGTAGACAGCAAAAGCATTGTTACCCGTCTCTATGTTTACGGGTCTGAAAAGAATATCCCCGGCGATTATCGAGGCAGCACGTTCAATAAAAAGCTTAAAATGCCGGTTGCCATTGGCAATTACATCGATAAGAATATTGATAAGTACGGCATTATTGAAGCGGTTAAGGTATTCGATAACATTTACCCGCGTTATACCGGAACGGTTTCGGCTGTTGGGGATGAGTTTACGTTTACCGATGCTGGCATTGATTTCAATGTAAACAATTGCAAGTTACCTGGTACCGACCGACCGCCAAAGATTGTGTTTAATACCGGCCTGCTGGCTGGTTACGAATTCAGCGTTCATAGTTATAACGATGTTACTAAAACCTTCGTCATTAACTTAAATGATGATGAAAAGGCAATGGTTGTACCGTCGCCAACTTTAAAGGCTGCTATTGGTGATAAGTATGTTATCATTAACATCATTATGCCGCAAACGTATATTGATCAGGCTGAAACGGACCTGCATACAGAGGCTTTACAATACCTCGACCAAAATGCTGATCCCCATGTTCAGTATACGGTTCAGCCTGATCCGTTGTATTTCAAAAGGAATTTGGTTGATATCGGACTGGGTGATTATATAACGATCGTTGACACGGCTATCGGTATCAATAAAAACATTCGCACGATTGGATTTACCCGTGACATAAACCCAGAGAATCCGTACCTGTACACTTCGCTTGATCTTGCGGATAGCGTTTCCGTTGCTTCAATTGTTCGTCAGTTTAATAAAACGCTGGATATTCAGAAGGCTGTTAATATTAATAAGCTTTCGGATGTAAACAGAGCTCGTCAAAGCTGGAAGACACAAAAAGAAGTGTTGGATATGATGTTTGATCCGACTACCGGATTAGTGCGTACAGATAAGATGGACGTTGGTTATTTGAATTCATTAATCATTGATTCGAAGGTTGCCTCTCAAAACTTCGCCCTACAGGTTCAATTTTCGCCCAACGATCAAAGCAATGTAAATCGCCTTGCATGGTCAGCTGGTCAATTGGCACACCGGGAGTTCATAACCTATCAAAACGGTATTTGGACTTTTGCCGCTGGTTTCGTTACCGGATTAGACCCGGCGAAAGCTTATTACATTTATCTTGATTCGCCTCATAATTCTGCAATCGCTACGGTTGTGATTTCAGATCAGATGTTCGCTTATGATTTTGAAGCTGGTAAATACCGCTTCTTACTCGGTATTCTTAGCAGCGTTATTGATGGCTATAGAACGGTTACCAATACGTTTGGAAGTACCAGGATTAACCTTGGGCAAATCTCATCCGGAGTACTTGCTAATCAGTCGGGCCAAACTGTTTTGAATTTAGATGAGCGGAAGTTCTACGGCACGTTCACTTTTAGCAACGGGGATGATGTTTCTACGGTGATCGCTACCGCCCAGACAGCTGCCAACAATGCTAATAATGCAGCTTCGGCAGCTCAAACAACAGCGAACAATGCAAGTACAGCAGCTGGTGCAGCTCAGACAGCAGCTAATAACGCGGCAACAGCTGCCTCAAATGCTCAATCTTCAGCTGATTCGGCTAATAACGTACTTACTAATATTGCAAGCGATAACGTGCTCACGCCAAACGAAAAGCAATTGACTAAAAAGGAGTTTGATGCTATCAATGCTGAATATACCACAATAGTTAATCAGGCTGGAACCTACGGTATTTCAACTGCTAATTACGGGACGGCTTACACCGCACTGAGTAATTACGTGTCGCCTTTGTTAGTTGATTTGACAACTAACAGCGCAATAGTTGGAGCTGATTTCAGATCGACTTTCGCCACGTATTACGATGAACGGACTAAGCTTTTAAAGGCGATCAGTGACGCGGCAAAGGATTTGGCTGATGCAGCGCAAACAACGGCGAATAATGCGCAGACTGCTGTTAATAACCTAGCCAACTCATTGGGCAATATGGCTTTCGAAGATGCCGTTGAATTGTCGAAGCTTGGCACAACGGTAATACAGGGCGGGTACTTAAAAACTGAGCTTATTGATGTGAGTTTATTAGTCGCTCGGACGATAAAAACGGCTGATGCTGGAAAACGGGTAGAGGTTAAATCGTCTGACAATACATTAAAATTCTATGATGTCGATAATAACATTGTTGTAGATATTGATGATGACAGCACTATTGTCGGATATAATTTAGCTGGTGATCCTGTTTATGGAGCAGGCGTAAAAGTAGGTAACACGTCAATTGCGACAACTGGATTGCATCTAACCGGAGGTGCGAAAATATATGGACTTACTCTTAGTATCACAACATTATTTACGACGTCAGATTACTATTTAAAGCTTTCAAATACGGTTATTAGTGTCAGGACTAATTCAGGAAGCGTAAACGTATTTTTGCCTGATTACACCATTGCCCCTGTCGGAAAGGTTTATAATATAATGAAAAACGCAGGCGCTAATGTTGTTATCAAACTTTCTAATGGAACAACCATTGTTACATTGACAGGAACTCGAGGGGTAACATTTGCAAACGACGAGTACGGGTGGGTGATTATGGATCAGATCTAATTATTTAATTTAACTGTATGCTTGCATACGCTGCATTGTCGATGTAGCTCACAGAAATTCGTTTGTCAGTCAAGTCCCATCGGCTATGATAATAGTTGCCTTCATATCCTGTTTGATTCACAAACGCTGTCATTTCATTGTAGGATTGAAATTCTTTAATAAATGTATAATCAATAAAATAAAAGTTAGTGGCTTCACCATATATCGACTTAAAGCCATTATATAAAAAAGGCATTAATCCATGCTGATCTGCAGGGTTAGTTTTTGCGTCGGTTACAATAGTTATTTTTTGGACATTTGCACCTGTGGTTTGTAATTCGATTCTGTAATTCACACCATCTTGTGATTTAGCCAGAAACAGAAGTATATCGGTACTGCCTTGTTTATATTCTCTTTGTGTATTCTCTCTTACTATTCCTTTAACTTCGGTATAGCTCTTTAGAAAGAATCCATTAATCTCAGCAAAGTTAAAAACACGAGCAGTAGGATTTAATAAATCAGGTTCAGTATCTTCCTTTTTGCAGCTGGTAAAAGTTGCTACAAATGCCAATAACAATGCGAATAAGTAAATTTTAGATGTTTTCATGAGTCGTAAAAATATATGATTATTTGTAAAATCTAATGTAATAATATTTTTATACTTAAACATAACATTTATAATAATGTAATATTAGCCTTTATATTACAGATTAAATTCAACTAAACATATTTAAAGCCTGAAATTTGAGAGGTTCCGTAAGTAAAAACTCATGGAAAATACTACAACAAATTTTTCAATGGATTGGAGTAATCTACAATTTAAGGCTAAGGACATATTACTTTATTCAGCGTATCTATTGCCAGCCATCTTTTTCATTAATCAGGTCACCAACGCAGTAGAAAGACAAGGTGAAAAAATAACCGAGTTACAAACGCAAATCACAGAGATGAAGAATGATGATAAAGGAGCTAGTAAAGATTTTCAGGTTTTTATACAGTCTGTCCAGAACCAGGTCAACGCCACTAACACGCAGGTAAGATTACTAGAACAAAGGGTGGATTTAATTGAGAGGCTAAATAATAAGTAAAATGCTAAATACTACTTCAGCAACTAAATACTATGGCAAACCTAATCCAACAGGTAAGGGCTACCTGGTAACAATAGATTTGCCATTTCCGATGATCACCTCTTGGAACAGATCGGAAATCGTAACAAGAATTCAATGTCATAAATCAATTGCTGACAGGCTAAAAAAAGCTTTATCTGATATTCTTTGTCATTATGGATTGGATGAAATTAAACGCCTTGGCATTAATGTTTATGGAGGCTGCTTTAATTACCGGTTAATGCGTGGAGGTACCGAACCATCAAAACACAGTTGGGGTATTGCCATTGATCTTGATCCGGAAAGAAATTCTCTACATGCTACCAGCGACACTGCTCAATTCGCCCGCCCTGAATACAAGGCAATGATTGATATCTTCTATTTAAACGGATTTATCAGTCTGGGCCGTGAAAAGAATTATGATTGGATGCATTTTGAAATATCAGATAAGATCCAGCCTGTAAATAATTCCCTTAAAGCGGTTCAAATCGCATTGAACGAATTAGGATATGGTTTAGTGCCTGATGGAGTTGACGGCCCTAAAACCCAAAGTGCGATCAAGAATTTTCAATCGAAGAACCGGCTAGTTGCCGATGGAATTATTGGACCGAAAACATTAAAAGCGTTGGGTATATGAGCCTAATCAACTGGATAAAACCATCCCTTCAGGGAATAGACGGAAAATCTTCCGCAAGGGCTCTCACAAACTTTTGGTATGTCTTCCTGAATTCCTGCATTTCGATTGCAGTAGTCGTTTTGGCTTACATTATAGTTTATCAACCAAAACCAAATGCTGAAGCTATAGCAGCTTTGAAGATCCTTGTTTGGTTAACTGTAATTTATAACATTACGATATTGGTGATTTTCGGTATTGTGAGCATCCAACAGGTAAATGATGGAATAAGGGCATTTAGGGGCCAACAATCGGAGCCGATTAAGGCAGGGGATGAGGTAACTGTAAAAGGTAAAATTGAACAGCCATGAAATTATTCTTTTCCATATTACTTATCATTTTCCTATCCGGATGCATTACAAAAAATGGCTTTCTTACTTACGGAAATAAACATCCGGAGATAGCTGCAGAATTTTGCGCGGAGGAATATCCTGCTAAAGACTCTTTGATCGAAGGCAAAACAGATACTATTGTTAAAACCGATATCAGGACCGACACAGTTACTGTTACTTTAATCAATACTGTTACCGGTAAACCTTCATTAATTAAGGTTCCATGTCCCCCATGTAAATCAACCGTACGTACAATATATCACACCGATACAATTATTAGGATAGACAAAGCCAAAGAGGCGGTTCTTATCAATAATTTCAATAACGAGCATGATGCTAAGACTAAAGCGGAAACTGAGCGAGATAATACTAAAAAAGAAAATAAGAGCTTACGTATTATGTCGGTTATAGCTATTCTAGCATTCTTCATCTGTCTTTTTCTTCTAATCAAAAGGTAAATTATCGGTTAAAAAGCCGATAAAATGAAATATCGGTCATTTGTCCGATAAAACTTTTTATTTTAGTCTAACGTTATGATTTTATGAACTTTAGATTGAAAGATTCCCGAAATGGGAGAAGTCTTCACACCTTCGAAGCTTCAGTTGAACCTACAGGATCCGTATTGGAAGAATTAAAAACTAAAATAGCGATCAAAAAGAACGCACCTATTGATGTTATTTTACTTGAACCTTATACACCATACAAAAGAAAGAAAAGGGCTTAAATAGCCCTTGATTTGATTGGTTCTTTCTTCTCAAGTATCACACCCATATCTTTTAAATAATCCATCAAATTCGCCAACGTTAAATGTCTCGTTATTTGCTGGATCCGGTACAGGTGAACACCGTCTTCCGCTAAGTGACAGGCACGCGTATGCTTGAAGCTATAAAGGGTGTTATCTTCAGGCAGATTTAAGTTCTTTTTCAGTTTCCTGAATTTCCGGCAATATCCCTTCGCATAGATAGGAGTGGTGTTTGGTTTGAATGCCTTTCCAAAAAGATACATATCATCGTGCAATCTTTCAATTTTAAGATCATTTACCAGAAACTTATAAAACTCGTCATCGATAGGAACGTATTGAGTAATCCCGTTCTTACTCAGCTCAGCAGGTACCATCATTGTAAGGTTGGGTAAATTGAAGTATCTTCTCTTCATAAACCTGGCTTCAGCATCCGGCCGGCAACAGCTATAATACAAGAACTTTACAAATTGAAGCAATGATTTGTCTTTATCACTGATCTCTTCAAGAACCTTTTTAAAGTCTTCGTTGGAAAAAGGCCGGTTTCCTTTTTTGAGTACCCTCAATTTTTTGATGTTATCAGCCGGGTTCTTATCGATATAATTTTCGTAGTTCTTAATGAAGTGATTAAAGAATGTCTTGATATCAGTCAAATAATGATTGTAGGTTTTATTCGACCATTCCGGATTATCTTTTTTGCAGTCCGTTAAAAAGTTCATGATATCCGTTTTGGTGATTTGGAATATCATCACATCTTCACGCTTCTGATCCTTAAACCATTTCTTTAAACATTCAGTACGGCCTTTGTAATGGATAGTAGTTCCTTCAGATAGAATTCCTTTGATATCACTTAGATATTTTTCAATGCAGGACTGTAAAGAATATTCATGATTGAGAACCTGATCTTTTTGGTATAATGAATCAAAAGGGGAAAATCCTTGTTCAAGAATGATTTTTAAGCCACTGAATACGATTTTAAGTCTCGCCCGACGTTCACGTACCGTATGATAATTATTGATTGTTTTCCCGACCTTAAAACGCTGGTATTCGGGTTTACCAGACTTCCACTCAGTTCGGGGTTTCAAGTAATGATACTGGACGAACCATTCTTTCGAAAGGTCGCCTCCAGCATCATAAGCTTTAAGTAATTTGAATTTTGCCATAAAAACTGTCCGGTTATTGTCCGGCCGTTCCATATATGGCTCATTATCAGGGGATATTTTGCGGAGAGTTAGGGATTCGAACCCCAGGAACCTTTAACAGTTCAACAGTTTTCAAGACTGCCGCAATCGACCACTCTGCCAACTCTCCGGAGGCAAAAGTACAAACTCCGGCTAAATTTGCAACTATGATTGTTTATTTTTTTAATTATTAGAGATAGCCCTTTGAATTCCAGTAGAATAAATTTTTTCATCAGGCTTTTTTATGCAGTTTTTCCTGCACAGGCTCGTCTTTAAACGTATTAAATTTAGGTTTTACGATCTTAATACTGCGTTTCGAGAGGTCAATACTTGCGTTTAATTCAAAACCTATCAATATTATCAACGAGTTTAGGTATAACCAAATCATGATTACTATCAAGGTTCCGATGGAGCCATAAACCTTATTGTAATTTCCAAAATTATTAATGTAATAGCCAAATCCCCAAAACGTCAAAATAGCTAAAACAGTAGCCAGCCAGGAACCGGGACTAAAAAGCTTCCATTTTTTTGTATTTGATGGACCGTAACGGTACAGTATTGAAATGGTGATAAAATATACCGAAATCAAGATCAACCATCTTAAAAAATCGGCAATATATAACCAGAAGGAGTCTTTAAATTCGAGTTGCTGTTCCGCAAAATTAACAGCAAAAGTACCCACTGTCATAATCGTCAACCCGATTATTAAGGCAAAAAACATAACAAATGTTAATGTAATAGCCACTACTCTTTGTTTAATCCACCCTCTGGTTTCCATAATTAAGGATGACTTATTAAATGCCTGCATAAGGTTGATTACACCATTTGTTGCAAAGAAAAGAGCAGCAAAAAAACCAAACGATAACAAGCCTCCGTTTTGTTGTTTTATAATTTCCTCTAAGGTGCTTTTTACCGCCCGATATGCCTCTGAAGGTAGAACCAGCGCCAATAGACTTATGAGTTGATCTTGAAAGCCTGTAATGGGTATGTAGGGAATAAGTGTAAAAACAAAAATTATTCCAGGGAAGATTGCCAGCATGAAATTATACGCCAGCGACGAGGCCTTATTAATCAATGAATCTTTACCTATCTCCTGAAAAAAGAATGTGCCAACCGTATATAGAGGTAAAGGACTGAATCCTGGCACCACGACCACTTTTGTCCAGTCCATAAACAAAGCATATGGACGAGTTTTTAAAAGCAGTTTATGAAGCCAATTCATCGTTGTTAATTAAAAAAGGTTTTTAAGCGGTTTTGAAAATCGACAGGTGGAGCGCAAGGACGATTTCTTTTCATGTCTATGAAAGCCAGCGTAGTTTCTCCTTCATGAATTAATTCGCCAGTTTCGTTAAAGAACTCATATTTGAAATGAATTTTTACGCCCGGCATTTTTTCCAGAATTACGTTTATCGTTAGCTCCTCATCGTATAAGGCAGGTTTTAAATATTTGCAGCGCATATCAAGCACTGGCATCATAACTCCCTGATCTTCCATCGATCTATAAGTCATTCCCAAACTTCGAAGCATTTCCACGCGACCTACTTCGTACAGTTCAGCATAATTGCCGTAATACATATAACCCATTTGGTCGGTTTCGCCATACCTAACCCGAATCTTTGTTTGATGAGTATACATCTATTTCTTGATGTTTCTTTCGTTTAATGCTTTTTGAAACCTTCTCGCATTGGCCTGATGTTCGGCTTGAGTTACTGCAAAGTTATGATAGCCCGAAAAATCTTCTTTTGCACACATATAAATATATTTATGCTTTTCATAATTCAGTACAGCGTCTATTGCTTTAATACTAGGCATCATTATAGGTCCCGGAGGTAAACCGGTGTATACATAGGTATTATAAGGAGAGTCTTTTGTTAGGTGACGGTTTAGAACTCTCCTGATGGTGAAGTCGTGATTAGCATAGATCACCGTTGGATCGGCTTGTAACTTAATGCCGTTTTTATACCGGTTCATATAAAGGCCAGCAATTCTGGGCATTTCACTATCGTTTAATGCTTCGGCATCAACTATCGCAGCCAATACGCTAACCTGGGTCTCTGATAATCCAATTTTCTTAGCCTTGGCTTTACGCTCATCTGTCCAGAATTTTTGATATTCTTTGTACATTCTCTCGAAAAACTCTTTAGCCGAGGTGTTCCAGTAAATCTCATAAGAGTTTGGAATGAATAGAGAATATACATTATCTGTAGTGAAGCCATATTTACTCACAAACTCAGTAGAATCAAGAAGATTGACGATTGATGCAGAATCTGCTTCTATTTGAGTTGAAATATAAGCTGCCATATCCTGCTTTAGGCGATGGTTTTTGAATTTCAATTGAACAGCTTCCTGATTTCCCGATTTTAGCATGTTTATTAAGCCCCGGTTGCTCATTCCTCCATGCAGTCGATACCGACCTGGTTTTACGGCTTGCGGGTAATCCATTGCTAAAGCTGCCTCGTGAAACGATGCAGTATTATTTACGATCTTTTTTTGTTGGATAGTTTTATAAACATCGTCAAAATCTGATCCCGTTCTGATATATAAATACTCTTCTTTATTGGAAACATTTGGTCCAAAGTATTTCAAATAAAAAGAAAAGGCAGTTACTCCGAGCGCAACAACGATAAATATCAATAAGGCAATTACGACCTTTGCTTTTAAACTTAATTTGCCTGATTTGTTAGTAGTCATTTTAATTAAAAAATTAATTAGTAATTCTTCTGTAGGCTAATAATCCACCTGTAAGATTCCTTACATTTTTGTAACCTGCCGAAACTAATAAACGTCGGGCTGTTTCACTTCTTATTCCTCGTTGGCAGATAACCACAATATCATCCTCCTTTGAATAGTCTAAATCTCCAAGGGTTTGGGACAGCTGGCCCAATGGGATATTTTCACCACCAATATTAAAAGTGTGATATTCAAGTTGCTCTCTAACATCAATTAAAAGAACAGAACCACCCTGAGACAGTTTTTCTTTTAGTTCGGTAGCCGATATGTCCTTATTGAACTGGTGTTGTTCCATTTGATAGAATTAAATCAACGCTGCTGCCAATGCTAACTTTTGTTAAGGAATCGCTTAATGCAGGATATTGCTTAATTACTCTTGCTGTAGTAGAATCGGTGACGTTTTCGTAGGTGATCATGCCCGGATTGAGCGAGGATCCCTTTAAGGAGAATATAGCTTCGTTTAATAAAAGCCCGACAACATTTGGTAGATCCACTTCGCTGGCACCTTTACCATCGCCTAGTACCAAACTAATCACCGATCCTTTAGGTATTTGATCGCCCTGCCGAATTTGCTTGCCTCTGAATTCTACCTGAAGCACCCTGTCGCGGGCAATATCAGAGATGTATGACGTGTCGCCGATTTTAATTCCATAATTGCTTAATACAGCCCTGGCCTCTAAATATGTTTTCTCAAAAATGTCCGGAAATCCAACATCCGGAGCGGTGCGGGTGATTATAGTTAAATATATTGTTCTGTTTAATTTGACATTCGTATTTGCATCTGGGTCCTGCTCTACAACCATTCCAGGTGGCTTATCCATTTCATATACCGAATCAACTTGATATTCCAAACCTTGCGCTTCTAATAACTCAATAGCCTGCTCAACAGCTAAACCCTCGAGTTTAGGAACAGGAACTCCTTCGCCATGACGTGTATAATACCTGAGGCTGAAAAATATCAATAAAATAAACGCTATAACTGCTATAATAGCTATAATTAGGTTTTTTCTAAAGGTCTCTGTTCTAAGGTATGCTAAGAATTTATTCATTAATTGAAATATTTCTGCTATGAATGCCCAAACTTAGCGTAAAAATCATGATTTTCGAAGAGAATATTCTTAAGGTTCTTATAACCAAAATTAAAATTTATGTTAAAGAAAATCTGCATCTGCCTGCTGGTGTTATTTGTTGTGCTGCCGCTTGGTTCGGTTAATGCTCAAAATCCCGAGCGGTTTTTTAAAAAGAATGATTTAATGACCATTGGTTCTTATTACTATCCCGAACAATGGCCTCGGTCTCAATGGGAGCGGGATATAAAAAAGCTAGCTGAAACTGGTTTTGAGTTTACTCATTTTGGAGAGTTTGCATGGGCTTTTGTGGAACCTAAAGACGGAGTATTTGATTTTAAATGGTTAGATGAAGCTGTAGAAATTGCGCATAAAAATGGAGTGAAAGTAGTGATGTGTACCTCTTCGCCGACGCCACCGGCCTGGCTTGCGCAAAAACATCCTGAAATTCTAATGGTAAATGATAACGGTAGAACTCTGCAACATGGTTCCCGTCAGCATATTTCATGGTCCAGTCCGGTATACAGAAAATACGTTGCCAGAATGGTTGAAGCCTTAGCGAAACATTACGCGAATGATAAAAGAATATGGGGCTGGCAATTAGATAATGAACCATCGCATTATGGACAAGAAGATCACAGTCCGGCGGCAAGATTAAGCTATCAGAAATGGCTGCAGAAAAAATACAAATCAATTGATTCCTTAAATAAAACCTGGGGAACCGCATTTTGGAGCATCCGCTACGATAATTTTGCACAAATACGGACTCCAAATCCTAAAGAATTGATCGCTCAGCCCAATCCTCATGCTGTATTAGATTTCAAACGCTTTTCCGCGGATGAAGTAGCAGATTTTATGTATTTTCAGGCTGCTATCTTACGGAAATATATTCCTGCCGATCAATGGATCACTACCAACCTCATGCCCGAGCATTCACCTGTTGATCCAACCAGGATGCCGAAGCTTGATTTTGTAACTTATACAAAATATCTGGTAGCTGGTTTCGATATGGGAATTGGAGATCAGGGATTTAGAATGGGTTCTCCAACCAGTATTGCTTTTTCAACTGATTTGTTCAGACCTATAAATGGTGTCACAGGTGTTATGGAGTTACAACCTGGGCAAGTTAATTGGGGGAAATTTAATCCTCAAACAATGCCGGGTACAGTTCGGATGTGGATATGGCATGCATTTGCAGGAGGAAATAAGTTTGTTTGTAATTACAGGTTCAGGCAGCCTCTGTTGGGTGGCGAACAATACCATTATGGCATTATAGGGCCCGATGGAATAAGCCCTAGTACAGGCGGACAAGAGTATATTAAAGTGAATAATGAAATGAAATTTTTGAGGAGAAATTATGACCCGAATGCTCAAATACCGGCAGATTATAAGGCTCGTCTCACAGCAGTTTTATATAGTCCTGAGAATCGGTGGGAGCAGGATAATCAACCTCAAACATTTCAGTGGGATTATATGAAGCATTTGATGCATTATTATGGTGCTCTTAAACAATTCGGTGCACCGGTAGATGTAATCACAGAAGATAAAGATTTTAATAAATACCCCGTTCTTATTGCACCGGCCTATCAGCTGTTAGACGCCAAACTGGTTGAAAGATGGAGACAATATGTTGAACAGGGCGGACAGCTTGTATTAACAACTCGCACCGGTCAGAAAGACAGGAACGGTAAAATATGGGAAGCGAGCTGGGCAAGTCCGATACAAACTCTTATTAGCGGGGCTGTATCATTTTATGATCATTTACCCGAAAATAGAACCGGAACAATTAAATCAGGTAACGAAACTTATAACTGGAACAATTGGGCAGATGTTTTGGAACCCTATCCTAATATTGAAATATGGGCAGCATATACCAATCAGTATTATGCAGGCAGACCTGGTGTTATCCATAAAAGAGTTGGAAAAGGCTCAGTTACTTACGTTGGACCCGACACGGATGATGGCGCTTTAGAGAAAGCCGTTTTAAACAGGGTTTATAAGGAGGCCGGAATCCCAACAAGAGATTTACCTGAAGGTGTAATTATTGAGTGGCGTGATGGGTTTTATGTAGGCGTGAACTATGGCGAAAAAGCATACGAAGTACCGTTACCGGCAAAGGCCAATATTTTAATTGGCTCTAAATCTTTAAAGCCAGCTGATGTAATTATCTGGAAAGAATAATTAAAATGCTCGAGTATTCTACAATTATTTTGAAGTTTGGCGAGCAGGGTGAAAAAACAGGATGGACTTATATCGAGGTTCCTGCCGATATTGCACAGCAGTTAAAGCCAGGGAATAAGAAGTCTTTTAGGGTTAAGGGTTTTCTTGATCTTTTAAAAGTTGAAGGTTTGGCCCTGTTGCCGATGGGAGAGGGGAACTTTATAATCGCTTTGAATGCGGATATCAGGAAGGCGATCCGAAAGTCTGATGGTGCGATGTTGCAGGTAAAGCTAGAAGTGGATAATGAATTTTCCATTGAGCCACCGCCAGAATTACTGGAGTGTTTAAATGATGATCCTGAAGCGATGGATTTTTTTAACAGCCTTGCAAAATCGCATCGCGATTATTTTATTAAATGGATAAATTCTGCTAAAACAGAGGCCACCAGGGCAAACCGGATTGTACAGATGGTGAATGCGATGGCGCAAAAATGGAATTATGCACAAATGATCCGGGAAAACCGAAAACTTAAAAATGTATGAAAGATTTTAAAAAATATTACACCTTACCAGCTCCGCCAGAAGAAGTATATATGGCGCTAACGGTGCCTGCCACTATTTATTTGTGGACCGGTGATGAAGCGGAGATGTCTACAGAGCCTGGGTCAGAATTTTCTTTGTGGGATGGAAGCATTGTGGGTAAGAATCTGGAATTTGAAGAAGGGAAAAAAATTGTTCAACAATGGTATTTCGGTGAGCAGGAAGAACCCTCGATTGTAACTATTAAACTTCATCCTTTGAAAGAAGGGACATCGATTGAGTTGAAGCATACAAATATACCCGACGTAGATTATGAAGATATTGTTGAAGGATGGAACTCTAGTTATTTTGGTTCATTGAGCGAGTTTTATGAATAAGTTCTTTTAAACAAAGGCCGTTTACCGGCCGAACCTCGGGAGGTGGAACTCTCCGGATAGTCGAACGCGTAAACGGCCTCATTTAGAAATGTTACTTATTGTTTGCCTGTCGTTTTAAGCTTTGCATCTCAGTCTTTAGTTTTTCAATCTCAGTTTGTTGTTCTTTAATAGAACCAACCAGCAGTGGTATAAGACTTTCAAGATCCACTTCCTGTGTTGCCACCGTTTTAAAGTTGTTTTTACCTGCCGGAATCATTTTATACCTGGTTTTAACTATGCCGGGAAGTACTTGTTGTAATTCTTCCGCATTAAAACCATACATCAGTCCGGAGGGTAATTTAGTTGCCTTTGCCTCAGATTTGTTGTATTCGTAAGTAATAGGTTCTAACCTGGTTACGTATGAAAGTGAATTGTTTATCGGGTTTGTGTTTTTAACTTGCTCACTTTTCTGAGCCGATGCAGTATTCGAAAAAAACATAATAGCAAGCGCTGCCATTATAGCTGGGTAATTCATTTTGATATTCATCATGGTTTGTTTAGTGTTGTATTCATGCGAAATATTCGCATTTAAAAGATAATAGAACTATTTAAACAGTTATGATGTTCGGCGGTGGGGTTGGTACAGAAGGGTAGAAATTATGTTCAGTATTGATACTCTTGATAAATTTTTGACTACGATTAACCCTGGGGGCCGGTTTTAATAAAGATTGATAAACTGCACAAATCCAAAATTCTTTTATTGATTTATCATCATTTTTTTCAGATTCTTTTGCGGCAGATTCAACTTCAAATATGCTAATGCTTTTTTCAAATTGCCATTGAATTAACGAAACTAAATCTCCACCGGTTCTTTCAAGAACAGCAAAAAGGAGTATGAAAACAAATAGTTTCTTAATGGATATAGCGGGCATTCTTACTAAAATAGAAGATTCGATCCTGGTGCAAAATAAATATTTATGCATTAAAGAACCAATGGCTTTCTTGTAAAAGATTTGTGATCGTGAATTGATTCCAGGAATCCAAACCTAACAATAACTATCGCAGCTCAAAAAAAAACTCCCGGGTGTCTAGGCCCGGGAGCTAAGCAAAAAACAACGCATTAATCATTCCACTTTATCGTTTTCACGGCGTCTATCTCGTTTATCATCATCATCGTTCCAGCGGTCATCATCGCTGAGACGCTCAATTCTATCATTTTTCACTGGTGATCATTACCCCCAGCTCTTGTTTGTCAGAATGACCATGCTTACGTTGACCAGGAGACATCCCATGGGATGTTGCCCTTTAGCAGAATACCGATCGTTATCATTATAACGCTTAGAATAGTGATAAATTTTAACCACTGCTGCGCCGTTCATAAGGTCCGGGTATCTGTCTTGATTCAAAGGTTCCACCATCCCGTTGTTTCGGAATCAAGGCCTCTCTGACGATCTCCTGCCAATGATACTCTCCCGGTAAACTCGCTTTTTATCATAATGGGAATAATCGTATCCCAGCCGGGATATTCATTTGTCTGAATGATGCCTGCACCCAATGCAGCAATGAAAGCGAGGTTTAATAAAATTCTGTTGATGTGTGGTTTGAGTGTTTAATAATAATTGGGCCCGGTCGTTTTTTGTATGAATTATGACCTGTAAATGATAGAAAATGAGTGTGTATTGGGATTGCACATTTCCGGCTATTTTTTATTAAGAAGGACATAAAAGGCTAAAACATATTTTCCCGACACAGGTTAAGCTAACATGAGCGATTTTTTTACAGTAATGATTGATGATAAGCCAACTCGATTTGAGAAAAGAAGGATTCTGTCGGTGGAGCCTTATGAGTTCGGGACAAAAATTACAATGGAAGCTTCGCACACAGATGAAGAACCAATAATTTATTTCACAACCGAAGCCCATGAATTGGTTATGAAATCATATTTATCCTAAAGTTTGTCTATTTATTCTGAAATCGTCTATCCTAAAGGTCTTAGTTCTTATATTTGTGAATTGTTCACTGATTTATTGACCTCCGGTTAAACCTTTTGAGAGATTATTTACTATTTCTAGACACAGAAGCTTCGGGCTTACCCAAAAAATGGAATCTTCCATATTCAAATTCATCAAATTGGCCATGCGCTGTTCAGATTGCATGGGTGGTTTACACAAAAGATGGAAATTTGGTTAAAACGGAGAACCATTATATCGGAGATAGTGATATCAAGATTAATCCTTCGGCTATTAAAATACATGGAATAACAAAGGATTTTCTTAAGGAACGGGGCGAGGGCCGCAATACGGTTATGCAGCTTTTTGCCGACGACCTGCTGAATTATCAGCCTTTGGTTTTGGGGCATTTTATGGAATTCGATTACCATATCGCTTCCGCAGATTTTCATCGTGCCGGTATTTCTAACCCTCTCGAAAATTTACCCACCTATTGTACAATGCGGGCAACTTCTTTTTACGTGAGAGACCCCTCTGTGGGACATCTTCGATTAGGAGAGTTGTACTCAATGTTGTTTGATGATAAGTTGGAAAATCAGCATAATGCCTTAGTCGATGCAAATGCAACTGCGGACTGTTTTTTTGAATTGCTTAAACGCGGTGATGTTAACGACGAGAAAATAGAATTACAACAATCAGAAATCAAACAACCTCAGGGACATAATGATTCCCCATGGTTTATTTCCTTTTTTGTGGTACTGGTAATGGCAATTTTGATTAGTTTGTGGGTATGAATCATCGTCTTGAATTTTTAAAAACAGTAAAACCTTTCAATTTACTGCCTGAGGATGTGCTGGCGGGTGTAGTAGATCTTTTGGAAGTTGTTAAATACAATAAAGATACTCTTGTTTATCAGCAGGAAGTTACAAAGATGAAGGGGGTTGATCTTATTGTTAAAGGAGAATATGAATCATTTTTTTATGATAGCTCACATAACAAACGCTCGCTCGAAATACATCATGAAGGCTATTGCTTTGGAGGTATTTCTGTACTCTTAAATAGAAAACGATCCTTAAAAACAGTACTGGTTAAAAAAGGAACAGTGGTTTACTTTTTGCCAAGAAAGGATTTCAGGGCACTTTGTAAAGCTTATGAGGAGTTTTTCAAATATTTCACAGGCGAATTCGGCAAGAGAATGCTTGATGACGATTTTGCCCATTTTTTTAAGCGACCCAATTCATTCGAAGAAAGCTTCATTGCCTCCGACCAGTTTTATTCCCGAAAAATCGAGAGCATAGAATATCGTGAGATTATATCATGCCCCGATTCAACGCCCATTTATGAAGCTGCAGCAGTTATGGCTCATAATAAAATAAGCTGCTTATTTGTAAAGGATGGTGTGGGAGAAATTGTTGGATATATAACAGATATAACCTTACGGGATAAAGTTATCGCAAAGCAAACAGATCCGGCGAAAGACATCGGCTCTGTTATGGATAATCCAATAGTTTCAATTGATCAGCAGGCTTATGTATATGAGGCTGTTTTAATGATGTTTCAAACGAAAACTCGTTATCTGCTGATTAAAGCGAATGGAACATATATAGGATCAATCAGCAGAAATAAATTATTAAGCGAACTTGCGCAGTCGCCTTTAGTATTTATCCAGTCGGTAAAACAGTCCCTGTCTGTTCAGGAATTAAAGCGAAAGTGGGATACCGTGCCGCAAATTGTCACTCAATTGATAGGCAGGGGGGTGCATGCAGAAATTGTAAATCAATTAATTACAACTATTGCCGATACCATTGCCATTAAAGTAATTGAAAATACGATTGCCGAAATCGGGCAGCCTCCGGCAAAGTTTGTGTTTATGGTTTTGGGAAGTGAAGGGCGAAAAGAACAAACATTAAAAACAGATCAGGATAACGCGATTATTTATGAGGATAAAGCCAATGAGCAGCGGGAACTCGTTAGAGAATATTTTTTAAGGTTTGCAGAAATCGTTTCAGAGCGTCTGAATTTTATTGGCTTTAGCTTTTGTACGGGCGATTTAATGGCGAAAAATCCTAAATGGACACATTCTTTATCACACTGGAAACGGAATTATACCAGTTGGATAGCAGAGTCTGTTCCAGAAACTGTAGTCAACTTCTCAACGTTTTTCGATTGTCGTTATATTTATGGAGAGAAGCCCATAATGGACGAATTACAAGCTTTCCTGGATAAAGAACTGAAAAAGCCTTTAGGCAAGCTGTTTTATATGCTGGCGAAGAATGCTTTACAATACGAACCTCCTTTGACCTTTTTTAAGAATATACGTACACAAACAGTCGGAAAGCTGGAAGTCTTTGATATAAAAACAGCCATGACTCCAATTGTCGACCTTGTGCGGGTATACGCATTAAAAGAAAGAATATTTAAAGTAAATACCGGAGAACGACTGAAAGCTTTGAAAGAGAAGGAAGTTTTTTCTGAAACTGCCTTTCATGAGCTTTCGCAATCGTATTATTTTTTAATGGGGATGCGATTAAAAAGCCAGGCAATGCAGATAATATACGACAAGCAGTTGCCCAATAACTATATCGAGCTTAGAAAGATTACTAAAATCGAACAGGTCACCCTGATAGAGATTTTTAAGACTATAGAGAATTTTCAGGCCAAAATTAAACTAGAATTTACAAATAGTCTCTGGTAATTTCTTATAATTGATACAGGCTTAAGGTATATTTAAAAACTTTGCATAAATTAGGTTTGTTATACTAATCAATTTTGAAGCCTATGAGATTATCTTTTCTCTTAATCCTTATATTAAGTCTTTCAATTGCTGACCGCTGCTTCGCTCAGGTGTACGTTTTTGCCCGCGAAGATAAAGCTGATATTGTTCAGAATTTTAATATTGAAGAAGGCGGAGCTAAAATATTAAAACAAGTAGCAGAAAAAGAAGGGAAATGGTTTAGTTTGCTTGAGACGGATGTACCTGGACATGGTGCTGTATTTTGCGCGGCTAATTCTGATGGTGCAAATCCCAGGTACTTTTTTAGCTTCGGAAAACCAACCCCTGCCGAAGCCATAGTAGAAGCTCGTTCTAAAGCCCAGGATTTTGCAAAAGATAAATCCAGGTTAAATGTATTTATCATGCGGACTTTTAATAATCAAAACAAATATCCGCTGAAACGTACTAAATAGCTTGCTTTTATTTTCTTTTCTCTTAACATTATCCTGATCTTTCTGTTATCAATCAAAAATTTCATTATGAAAACCTTAAAATTTAATAGCTTAATAGTGCTCTTTGCACTTGCGGTCACACTATTTACTTATTCATGCACTAGCATGAGAACTTCCCGGAAACAAGCAACTGCTGCTATTTCGGCTACAAAGGCAGACATCCCCGGAAACGGTACAATCAGGTTCGTTCAAGAAGGAAATGAAGTTGAGATGAAACTGGAGCTTGATTTTCCTTCTAAAGCTGGTCAGACGGTTGCTGTCCATATTCACGAGCATGGTGATTGTGGCAATGCTGGCAATGATGCTCACGGACATTGGAATCCAACCAAAGCCAATCACGGAAAATGGGGCGAAGGACAATTCCATTTAGGAGATATAGGCAACGTGAAGTTAGATGCAAGTGGAAAAGGAAGCTTGAATTTAGAGACCAGCCTTTGGTCGGTTGGAAGTGGTGCGGTAAATGACGTTGTAGGAAAAGCGATAATGGTTCACGAGAAAGCAGATGACTTTACCACACAGCCCACCGGAAATGCAGGTGGAAGAATCGGATGCGGGGTAATTCAGGTTTCTTCAATGTAATTGATAAAATTAAGCATAAAAAAACCCGCGATGAGCGGGTTTTTTTATGCTTAAATAGCTTTGTTATATTAGTTGAACGCTTCTCTTAACAAATTCGGTAAGGTCTGCACCCGTAAGCATTCCCTGCGAAAGTAAAGCTAAGTCAAATGCCTGCTTGGCAAGTTGAGCTTGTTCTTCTTCGTTTTCTGTTTGTAAAATACGATTCACAAGTGCGTGATTTCCATTCACTGCAACTTTATAATTTTCGGGTAAAGAACCGTAAAAACTCATTCCACCACCCATCTGGGCCATGTCCTTCATTCGGCGCATGAATTCGTCCTGCGTAACACTCACCGGAAATTCTTCCGGATTTAAACTTTCGATTTCGACTTTCATGTTGGCTTTATTAATCGCCTTTTCGAAAATGCTTTTCACTTTCGTTGATTCTTCTTCAGTTAAGATATGAGGTGGAGTATCATCTTTTTTGATAAGCTTGTCTACCACATCTGCATCAACCCTTTTTAGGTATGTTTTTTCTAACTTTTGCTCCAGTTGATTTATAAAGTGATTATCAATAGGAG
>CBFGOI010000026.1:0-45047 GCA_965650335.1 uncultured Pedobacter sp.
CTTCCATGCTGGGATGTGGCTAGCAGCCGGTGTGGTACTAAGTGATTTGATTTACATTATTCTAACTATTTATGGTTCCTCCTTCATACAGGTAGAAAACAGCTATAAAGTTCCAATTGGAGTTATTGGTAGTGTTATTCTTCTAGGAATTGGTATCTATTATTTTTTTAAAAAGGTAAAAATTAATCACGAAAACATAAACTGCAAAAAGCGCAATACAGGATATTTCTTTAAAGGATTTCTGATGTGCATTTTTAACCCTTCGATGTTTTTATATTGGGTTAGCGTAACAAGCGGATTCATTTCTATGCATGGTCAGCTCGACACCGGCGAAATATTACCTTTTTTTGGGTCGATCCTGGTTACCCAATTTAGCATGGATACCGTTAAAGCCTATTATTCTAACAAACTACGTTACCGTATAAAAGAAAACACAATGGTTATCCTCAACCGCACCGCAGGGGTTTTAATTATTATTTTCGCTCTTAAGCTGATTTATAATTTAGTATTTACCCACTCTGTTTTGTAGGGGAGAAAGAAAGAAAAAAGGGTAGAATGAAATCTTGCCATCTTCATTCTACCCTTTTCTTTAATGAATTACACGTAAGCTCTTTGATTCTTTCCTTCTACCCAGTTCATATAGGCTCTATTCACCACTTTATTACCTCCAGGGGTTGGATAGTTTCCTGAAAAATACCAATCGCCTAAATGATTAGGACAAGCTTTATGGAGATTATCCAATGTTTGGTAAATCACCTGAACCTCTGCTTTTACATCCGGGGGAGAAATGATTTTTGCTATTCGGGCGGATATCTCTTCATCTGTAAAAGGCTCGTAAATGGCTTTCACGTAATTTGGAACCTGTTCTTTATCCAAAGTTACCGATGCTTTGCACTTCTCGTAAACTTCCCAAATAAGATGCTCGCGATCTGTTTCTTTTAATAAGGAAATTGCTGCCTCAAATGCAACAAACTCTCCCATTCTCGACATATCGATACCATAACAATCGGGGTACCGAATTTGAGGAGCAGAAGACACTACAACAATTTTAACAGGACCTAAGCGGTCGAGTATGCGTAAAATACTTTGTTTAAGGGTCGTTCCACGGACGATCGAATCGTCGATTACAACTAAAGAGTCTTGTCCTCTTCGGATAAGACCATAGGTAGTATCGTAAATATGCGATACCATATCTTGCCGGTCTGCATCCTGAGTTATGAAAGTTCGAAGCTTCGCATCCTTAATTGCAATTTTCTCAACCCTCGGAGCGATATTCAGCATATCTTCCAGCTCCTGATCGGAAATCTTATCAGCCCTGTTTAACAGCGTTTCTTTTTGCAGCTGATTTACGTATTTATATAAACCATCCACCATTCCATAAAAAGCAACTTCGGCAGTATTAGGAATGAACGATACAACTGTATTTTTCAAATCATTATTGACGGCTTTCAATATCTGAGGGCACAATAAGCGTCCCAGCTCTTTCCGTTCTTTATAAATATCTGCATCGCTGCCTCTTGAGAAATAAATCCGTTCGAATGAACATGATTTCGGCTCTCCAGGCTCTCGGAACTGTTCTTCCGATATCTCTCCGTTCTTTTTAATAATAAGAGCGTGTCCGGGCTTGATTTCTTTAATAGAGGTAATTGGAACGTTAAACGCTGTTTGTATAGCGGGGCGTTCTGAAGTAACAACAGCTACCTCGTCATCAATGTAATAGAAAGCCGGGCGGATACCTGAGGGATCTCGCATAACAAATGCATCACCATGACCAAATATACCTTCAATCGTATAGCCGCCGTCCCAGGTTTTGGCTGAACGACGAAGAATCTTGGCCACATCAATATTATCAGCTATTAACTGACTTATCGTGGCATTAGAATGGCCGTCGCCTTTATATGAATCAAACAATTCCTGATTTTCCGCATCAAGAAAGTGACCAATTTTTTCAAGAACTGTAACTGTATCTGCCCTTTCTTTCGGATGCTGACCAAGTTCATACAATTGCTCTAATAATTCGTCAACATTCGTCATGTTGAAGTTACCTGCAATCACCAGATTACGGCTCATCCAGTTATTCTGACGGAGGAACGGGTGGCAATTCTCTATGCTGTTTTTACCGTGTGTTCCGTAGCGCAGATGGCCCATCAGTACTTCACCGGTGAAACTGATATTTTCCTTTAGCCATTCAGCATCTTTAAACAATTCAGGAGAATTACTTTGCACGTCGGCAAACTTCTTCTGTACATGCTCAAAAACCTCTGATACAGCACTTGAGCCCATGGCCCGGTAACGGCTTATATAACGATTACCCGGAGAGACATTTAATTTAATCGTGGCAATACCCGCGCCATCCTGTCCCCTGTTATGCTGCTTTTCCATTAGCAGATACAGTTTATTCAGACCATATAGGGACGTGCCGTATTTTTCCTGATAGTAAGAGAGAGGCTTTAAAAGACGGACAAGTGCGATACCGCACTCATGTTTTATGGATTCACTCATAATTGTTAACGAGTATGCAAAATTAAGGTATTAATTCTAGAAAGTGTTAAAAGCTTAACGGAAAATATCAACAAAATACATGGACCCATCCGAAAATCATATTCTTTACCAACTATAGACAATTGTTACATTAGCAAATGGGGAAATATTCCAAATAATATCAACAAGAGTGTTAAAAAAAGTGTAAGATAAGTGAGCGGATCGCGCTTCTCTACTATATTAAGTTCGATTTCTGACTGCTTTAGGAAGGCGTAAAGGGGAATTTTCAGATAATAAAAGAGTGAGACCACAGTGGTAAGCGCTCCGGTAACTAGCAGAATCAACATCCATACCGATCCGGATGACGAATAATATTCAAAACCAGCAGAAAAGATGACCAGTTTGGCTATAAAGCCGGCAGTAGGAGGTAATCCTGTTAAGGCTATGAGTACGATTACAAAACACACGAATTCAAGTTTTAAAATTTTTCCTAAACCTTTATAGCCTCTCATGTCTGTTATTCCAGTCTGACTTTCGATTTTATCAACTAACATAAATGCCGCCATGTTCATTATCGCATAAACGGCCATGTAAAAAATCAGACTTTTAAAACCACCGCCTTCTAACGATATAATAGCCATCAAGGCGAATCCCGTATGACCGATTGAGGAGTAAGCGAGCATCCGTTTTACATTGTTTTGCCAGATGGCACTAAAATTCCCAAACACCATTGTCAGAAGTGACACCACGGCCAGAAGTGTTTTGAAATCAAAAAGCGAATTGCCGTACCCACCTATTTCAAACATATGGAAGGGTTCAATAAACCTGATCAACAATGCAAAACCCGCTATTTTTGGTGCAGTAGAAATGAATGCCGTTACTGGAGTTGGTGCTCCTTCGTAAACATCAGGCGCCCAAAAATGAAAAGGTACAAAAGACAACTTAAATCCAATACCAACCAGCACTAAACCCAGTGCGAGCGTAACTGCCGGCCCGGAGGTCACGTTCAAATTGTTTAAAAAATTCGAATCGCCAATAGTTATACTTCCTGTGAGTGCATATAAAAGTGACATACCGTAAAGCATCACTGCCGAACAGATCGAACCAAAAAGCACATATTTCATCGCGGCTTCGGTTTGTTTGTCGTTGCCAGATGCATAGCCAACCATTAGATAGGAGGCAATAGAAACCATTTCAATCGAAATATAAATCATGAGCAAACTGGCGGACATGCTCATTAAATTCAAGCCTATTAATACCGCTGGTAAAAGCATATACATATCTCCAACTCCTTTTTTATGAGTTTGAAGAGCTGTATTATACCTTACAAAAAAGGCAAAAAGAATTGCAACAAAACTAAAGATGAATTTGAAAGAACTGCTTAGGCTATCAAGGACTATGGTATTGCTAAACAGTAGGATCCTTGAGATATCGCCACTTTGAACAAATCCCGTAATAACCGAAAGCAGTATTCCCGATATACATACATAGAATGCCAGCGATGATCTCTTACCCGGGATAAATAGATCCGCCAGAATTACAATAATGAAAGTTAAAACCAATACCAGCTCAGGAAGCAGATGAGAGAACCCTGAAATGGTAGAGTCTAATAATTGAGAAATATATGGCAGAAACTCGTTCATTATTTTAAATTAACCAAACGAATAAGTTCCAGTACTGATGCATTCATTTTATCAAAAGCCAAAGACGGCATAATACCCAAAACCAAAGCAAATACAGTTAAGGTTGTTAATGCAAAAATCTCCCTGCCATTCACATCCTTGAGCTTTAAGCGCCAATCCTCGCCGCCAATTAAACGGGTTTCACCAAAGAACATGCGTTGCAGAGTCCACAATAAATAAGCAGCGCCTAATAAAATTCCTACTGAGCCACAAACTGCCATCCATCGCGGCAGCAAACCATTTACATTTTCTGAAGTGAATGCTCCGATAAGGCTGAATGCTTCCGCGATAAAAGCAGAAAAGCCTGGTAATCCCAACGAAGCAAAAAAGGCGATCAAAATAAATGTTGTATACTTTGGCATAATCAGGGCAAGGCCTCTAAAATCGTATATTTCGCGACTGTGAACCCTATTATAAAGCACTCCGACCAAAAAGAAAAGCATGGTTGATAAGAAACCATGACTAATCATTTGAAGCATAGCGCCACTTATTCCTTCAGCGGTGACCGAGGCAATTCCAAGGAGTACAAAGCCCATATGAGAAACAGAAGAATAAGCAATAAGCCGTTTAAGATCTTTTTGCGCCAGGGCATTTAAGGCTCCATAAATAATAGAAACTACTCCGATCAAACCAAGCCACCAGGCAGATTCGATGGCCGCATCCGGAAAAATACTAACGCATACCCTTAAAATTCCATATCCTCCAATTTTTAATAGAATACCTGCCAAAATTATGGAAACCGGAGTCGGCGCTTCTACGTGAGCATCGGGTAACCAGGTATGCAATGGCACGATAGGCACTTTGATAGCAAAGGCGATAAACAGCACTATAAAACCTAGTAAACGGGCTGAAATACCAAATATCTGCTGATTCGCTATGGATGAAAAAATCGAACCTTCAGTATAATTCGACGGGTTCATCATGTGCAGCATATTGAAAGTATGATTGCCTGTTACCGGGTCGGTTACAGAAAAATACAGACCAATAATTACCAGTAGCATAAACACCGATCCGAAAAGCGTATACAAGAAAAACTTTATGGCTGCATACTCACGACGAAGGCCGCCCCACATTCCGATAAGGAAATATAGCGGTAAAAGCATTAATTCGTAAAAAATGTAGAACAGAAAGAAATCCAGAGCACAAAACACTCCCATAACCGCAGTGTTCAGTAACATTAATAAAGCAAAATACCCTTTCAGGTTCGTTTTTATTTCCCATGATGATAGCACAGCGATCAGCATCACCACCGAAGTGAGCACGAGAAACGGCATGGAAAGTCCGTCGATCCCTAAAAAATAGTCTATTTGCAAAGCACCAAGTGACCCGAGATTCAGGTTTATCCACGGCAGGCGTTCCACCAATTGATATTTTGACTGAGTATCTATACCGGAAAACAATGAAGCGTCAAAATTCAAATAAATGAAAGCGCTTATCATCAACTGAATCCCAACCGTTCCGAGTGCAACATATTTATATTTTTGTTGCCACGACGAAGGGAGGACGAGGATAAGCAAGCCTGCTAAAATTGGAATGAATATTAAGAGTGAAAGCAAACTCATATAACCTAAAGAAATATTTTAATTATAAAAAAAGTTAGGGCTGCAAGTATCATAGAAAGCAGATAATGCTGCAACCTACCGGTTTGAAAGTATCGTGTAACATTCCCTATTGATTTACTTATCGAACCCGAGGCATTTACCAATCCATCCACGATATATTTATCTACCCAATGAGCAATTAAGGATAAAATCACCCCTGCTTTAGCTGCCGAATTCACGATTCCATCTATAACTATTCTATCAAAACGATACGTTGATTTGGATAAAGAAGTGATTCCATTCACAAAAACCGTTTGATAAAGTTCATTGAAATACCATTGTCTTTCTGATAATAAGAAGAGTACGCTTCGGGACAAATCCGGAGACTTACTCCTTTTAGCGTACCAATTATAGGCAACAAGAATCACCAGAACCGCTAAAACATTTACCGTTACCGGGATGACAGTATGATAAAAACTAACCGGTTTTATTTCCCTTACTGAAGAAAAGCCTTCTATTATCCATGAACCATCGTAATGCAACGGATTGAATGAAAATGCAGGAAACACACAGAATACCGCTAAAATCATCAATACGTATTTCATCGCATTTGGTGCTTCGTGCAGGCTTAACTTAATATTAGCAATCTTCTCTAACTGCAAGTCGCCGAAGAAAACCTTGAATATTAACCGGGCTATATAAAAAGCCGTAAGCCAGGAAGTAAGCAAAGCGGAATAAGGAATGAGTTTCGTCCAATTATTTTGAATAGCTGCCCACTCAAATGATTGAATTAAAATAGCATCTTTTGATAAGTAGCCGGATGTAAGCGGAATACCAACTAAGGCCAGTGAAGCCAGCACCATTGTAATGAATGTGATTGGCATCTTCTTTCTCAAACCACCCATATTCTGGATATTCTGATGATCGAAGTGTAATCCGTTCTTTTCTTTTACATCAGCCATTTCGTGGATAACAGCGCCGGCAGCCAAAAACAGCAGACATTTAAAAAAAGCGTGTGTTACCAAATGAAAAATTCCGGAAGCATAAGCGCCAACGCCCATGGCAATCATCATAAAACCTAACTGCGAAATTGTCGAGAAGGCGAGAATTCTTTTTATATCGTTTTGTGTAAGTGCAATGGTGGCAGCCATAAAGGCTGTAAATGACCCTATTGACGCAATCACTAATAATACAGTAGAATCGAAAATCGGATAAATTCTTGCTAACAGGAAAACCCCGGCCGCCACCATTGTAGCTGCGTGAATTAAAGATGATACGGAGGTGGGACCTTCCATCGCATCAGGCAACCATGTATGCAGTGGAAATTGGGCAGACTTGGCGGTCGCTCCAAAAAAGAAAGCCAAACCTGCCAGGGTTAACCAGATAGCCGGCATATTACTGCTTCCATTTACCCATAAGCCGTTTTCTATTATGGAATTTAAAACCAAGCCTCCTTCTTTGAAAAGAAGATCAATGTCGAAGGTTTTAAACTGTGAAAATACAATCATGATTCCCGTCAGGAAACCTAAATCACCGAGGCGATTCATAATAAAGGCCTTTTTACTGGCTTGGGTGGCAGAATCTTTCGTAAACCAAAAACCAATAAGAAGATAGGATGAAAATCCTACTAACTCCCAAAACATGTACAGAACCAACAGATTGTCTGTGATTACAAGGCCAAGCATGGAAAAGCAGAATAAACTGAGATAAGCCCAGTAGCGGGGGAGGTATGGATCGCCCTGCATGTATTTGGTAGAATAAATATGCACTAATAATGCAATTGAGGTTACCAGCAATAACATTATTACCGAAAGGTTATTAAGCAATATACCAACCCTAAAAACAGTGTCGCCAATTGTAAACCAGGATGTTTGCTGATGGGCACTTACATTATTCCATATCTGTGAAAAAAGGAAAGCAGAGATCAGAAAGCTAACAGCTATTGTAGATATTGATAAAAACGCTCCCCCACCCTTTTTTCCGGGAGTTAATAAAATCCCTAAAAATGACAGCAGCGGCATCAATGCCGCTATTACGGCTAATAAACTTAAATTCCCTTCAGTTAATGTGTCCAAATTAATCTCTTAATTGATCGATTGTAGTTGGATCGATTGTTCTATAATATTTGTAAACATTCAAAATAATAGCCAGCGCAACGGCTACAGCCGCAGCAGCAAGCACAATAACAAACAAGGCGAAAACTTGCCCTGTTGAGGCCATTTTATCGTATCTACTAAAAGCCACAAAGTTAAGAATGGCGGCATTTAACATAAATTCTATTCCAATCAACATTAAAATAGCATTCCGCTTTGCTAAAACCGCATAGAGTCCGATGCAGAATAAAATTGCACTAACGATCATAAAATGCGACAATGGTATCATACGTCCCTCTCCTTTCGCGCCAAATGAGCGGCGCCAATTAAAGCCATTAATAGCAATACGGAAACTACTTCAAATGGTAGCAGATATCGCGTCATGATATTAATTCCTATGTAATGAATGGTGTTGTCTGTTGGCTTTAACGTGTTATTTTCTGCTTCTTTTATCCATTTTAGCTCTTCCGGATGGAGATTTGAAAATACAAGCATCAGAATTCCAAAGAAAATTAAGGAGGCTAAAATCCCGGGAACATAATGGAGAAACCCTGGTTTAGACTTGACATCCGGATTATTCAGCAACTCTCTGTTAGATAATAGAAAAGCAAAAATCATTAACACCAATACGCCACCTACATAAATTACCAGTTGTGTAATTGCCACAAAGTCCGCCAGGGCAAATACAAACAGGCCGGCCATGGTGAACAGAGTTAAAAAAAACAGAAAAATAGAGCGTACGAAGTTTCTCAGGCTGACCACTAACAGTGCAGAGAGCAGTGCAATAGCACTTAAAACATAAAATAGTATTTGTTCAACCGTCATTCTTCCCTTTTCTGTGCAGCCTTTAACGCTGCGTCTTTAGCTGCCTGACGCTCTGCCATCTGTCTAGCAAGCTCCTCACGTTTTTCTTCGGCTTCCTTTGGAGACATATCGGAAAACTTGTACGTTAATTCTGAAATATGAGTCAAGGGCCGATCATACTCATTGGTCATCGTGATGCATTCTGTGGGACAAACTATCGTGCATAATCCGCAAAACATACACTTTCCCATATCAATATCGAACTTGGCAGCATACAGGCGTTTTGTTGTGCCGTCGGATGTCTGTCCGATCGGACCAGTAGATTTAATACTCTCTATTTCGATGCAGTCAACAGGACAAATTTTCGCACATAAATCGCAAACTATACAATCGTCAATTTCAACATGCAGCTGATAGCGTCCAACTTCCGGAATAGGCATTTTTTCGTGTGGATATTGTACCGTAACCGCCCCGGTTGCCTGTTCAAAATAATTATCATCTTTAATATTTATCGACTTCCGTTTTTTATTTATGGCAAATAGATGCCTTATGGTTAGGCTTAATCCTATCCAGGTTGTTTTAAATGCAGATATAACGGTTTTAAATATCAATTTTTCTCTTCTATCTAAATCACCAGCAAGGCCCAAATACCTGAAATCATCATACATAAAAATGCCAAAGGAGTTAATACCTTCCAGCATAAGTTCATTAGCTGATCAACCCGCAATCTGGGTAATGTCCAGCGCAGCCACATTTGAACTCCTACAATCAGCATTACTTTTGATATAATCCAAAATATGCCCCAGAAAGGTCCGGTAGTCCAATCGGCCAGGTGTACAGCACCAATATTTGGCAATGGGGTATTCCATCCGCCTAAAAACAAAATTACGCCAAACATTCCGGTTAAAAACATCATGGAATATTCGCCTAAGAAAATAAAGGCGAAACGTATCCCGGTATATTCAGTATGGAATCCGGATACGAGCTCAGATTCAGCTTCCGGTATATCAAAAGGCGCCCTGTTACATTCTGCCAGCGACGCAATGAAATAAATAATATAGGCAACGATGAGATGTGGAGCCTGAAAAATGTTCCAGGCAAAAAAACCACCAATTTCTTGTACGTTCCAAAATCCGAGGAACTTGATCGATTCGGCAGATAGAACGCCTTGCTTATTTGCAATCAATTGCAGATCCAGAGTTTGAGCGATCATAACTGCGCTTATAATTGCTATACCTGCCGGAATTTCATAGGAAACTACCTGTGCAACCGAACGCAGAGCACCGAGCAAAGAATATTTATTATTTGAGCCCCAACCTGCCATGAGAATTCCGACGGACTCGATAGAAACAATTGCGAAAACATAAAAAACCCCGATATTTAAAGCGGTGGGCACAATATCCGGGCCCCAGGGTAGTGTAGCAAAACCCATATAAACCGACAGAAAAATAATTACCGGAGCGGCTGCGAATAGAATTTTATCTGCTGCTGCAGGAATAATAAATTCTTTCTGGAGCATTTTAAGGATATCGGCAAGAGTTTGCAAACTTCCATACTTACCCACCTCCATTGGGCCTAAGCGATCTTGAATAAACGCCGACACCTTTCGTTCAGCATATACTGCAAATAGTGCAAAAACAGCAACGAAGGAGAATAATAATACAGCTACAAAAAAATATGTGATATAGAAATCCAATGTTTAAAACGCTGCTGCAAACTTAAACAATACGGAGGATATTTTTCAGCAAATGCTCAAGAGAATGCAGTAACAAAAAAAGCGAGACAAACTGCCTCGCTCTTTTTATCATTAAATGATATCTTATTTTTTTGCTGTCGCCGGAGTTGTTGCAGCAATTCCCAATTTAGCTTTTACCAAAGCTATAATATCATCGCCACCATCGAAATAAACGACACCTGGTTGTGAAACGTCAAATACGTACGCATAACCTTTTTCTTTAGCAACTGCATTTACAGCGTCACCAGCTTTTTTAAAGATTGGCTGATAAAGTTCATCTTGCTTAGCAGCCATTTCTTTTTTCGCCTTCTCACCTGTATCATTTATTCTTTTACCCAATTCCTGAAGCTCTTTTCCCATAATTTCCAGCTCTTTTCCTACAGCTACTTTGTTAGCTTCGCTTAAGGTTTTCTCTTTTTCCTGTGCAATTGTGAGCTTCTTTTGATATTCGGTTTGCATTAATTCAATCTCACTTTGCTTTTGCTTTTGAAACGTTTGAAACTTTGCATCTGCTTGTTTAACGTCGGGCATTACTTCCAATAGCGCTGCCGAATTAATGTGCGCAAACTTTTGTTGTGCGTTTACTGCGCTACCTGCAAAAAATAATCCTACTGCTACTACCGCTACTTTAACGAATGTTTTCATTTTTTAATTTAAATTGATTGTCCTTTTCTATTTTGCCAGTGTTCCCGGTTTATATCCTAAACGGGTTATTACATCATTGCTTTTATCTAAACGTAAACTTGCATACAAGAGTATAAGGTCGCTATTTTTGTCGAAAATCATGTCTAGCTGACTTGCTTCGGCTACAGCCTTTACTGCAACTGATACTCGGTCTTGTATAGGTTTTATTAGTTTTATGCGCTGCTGATAAAGTTCCCCTTCGAAACCAAACTTTAAACGTTGGTATTCTTTTGCAGCTTTTTCCTTTTCTACTATTTCATTCTCCCGGCGCTTCCGCATCTCCTCGGTTAACAAAACCTGGTCTGCCTGATATGCCTTATATAATCGTTCAATCTCACCAAAACGATTATCTGCTTCTTTCTGCCATTGCTGCGAAAGTGCATCAAGCTGCTTCTGCGACGAGGTATATTCTGGTATATGTTTTAGAATATACTCAGTGTCTACGTAAGCGAAGCGCTGTGCAAAAACAGAAATACTTCCGAAAAATAGGAAAGAAAATATTAAAAGCAATTTTTTCATCGGTTTATTTTTTAAATGTTAGATATTTTTTATTTCCGTCAAATGACTTCCATCATTAAACGATGTAAATTCCGCTCAAATTATATTTTAAAATCCGCCGTTAAGCTGTTGTGCTATGCTGAAATGAAATTGTCCCTTACTGGATTGGATTCCTGGTATTGGATCAAAGCCCCACCCGTAATCAATTCCCAACAGACCAAAGATTGGTAAGAATATTCTTGCTCCCACACCAGCAGAACGATGTACAATAAACGGATTAAAATCCTTGAAATTGTTCCATGTATTACCGCCTTCTGCAAAAGTGAGTAAAAATAAGGTTGCCTGCTGACTGGTTGTAATCGGATATCTGAACTCGACAATATATTTATTAAAAATAGGGCTACCGGAGTTTCGTGCTATATTAGGGTTTGAGCCTTCAGGAATTACACTGTTATTTTCATAACCACGCATGGCGATCACTTCTGAGCCTTGCAAGAAATCGAATCCTTGCATACCATCACCCCCGAGTTTAAAGCGCTCGAATGCAGACTGACCCACAGCAGAATTATACTGTCCTAGAAATCCAAACTGAGCTTGAGTTTTCAATACCAGCTTACCATAAACACGCTGATACCATTGAGCCTCGAACTTCCATTTATGATACTCGGTAAATTTATATCTATCCTCGTCTACCGCTGTTTCATAATTTGTCTTATTCCATAATGAGTATGGTGGAGTAGCCTGTATTGTTAATCTAATATGAGAACCGGAGGTTGGATATATAGGAGCATCAACTGAATTCCGGCTCAACTCTTGTGTTAAATTAAAATTATATGATGTACCTGTATTGAATAGGAATCCCGGGTAATTTTTCAACTTGTATTGCTGAAGATTGATTGAGTGATTAATTCTAAACCAGTCATCAGGCCATTTCAAACGTTGTCCTAAACTAAACGTAACCCCATTTAAACGGATTCGCTGAATCTGATCATCAGGAATATTATTATAATACTGGTTTGATTGTAGGGATGTAAAGGCACTTATACCAAAGTAAATAGGTTTTTTTCCACCCAGCCAAGGCTCAGAGAAAGAAAAGCTGTATGATTGGTATGCTTTACCATTCGTTTGACCGCGAATACTAAGCTTTTGACCATCGCCTTTAGGGAGTGGCTTCCATTCTTTTAAATTAAACAGGTTACGAGCCGAGAAATTGTTGAATGTTAATCCAAGTGTACCAATTATGCGGCCACCACCGAAACCGCCAGACAATTCAATCTGATCAGAAGGTTTTTCTGTCACGCTGTATTCTATATCAACCGTTCCATCGGCAGGATTAGGAATAGGTCTTACATCCGTTTTTTGCTCATCAAAATTACCAAGAGCGGCAATCTCGCGGGTTGTCCGTACGACCAAATCCTTGTTAAACTTATCACCTGGTTTAGTACGAATTTCACGCATTACCACCCGATCATTAGTTATATCATTTCCTTTAAGAGAAACCTTATTAATGGTGTAAAGAGGTCCCTCATAGATACGGACTTCCAGATCAATGGTATCTCCATGTACACGTGTTTGCACCGGATCAGCATTAAAAGTCAGATATCCATTGTTTAGATATAAGGAGGAAACATCCTCTCCATTTGGACTGCCATTGATTTTCTTCTGTAACTTCTCCTCACTAAAAACATCTCCCTTATTAATGCCCAATACCCGCTCTAACGCATCGGTTGAATACACAGCATTTCCTGCGAAATTTATATTGCCGAAATAATATTTAGGTCCTTCATAAAGGTCGATCGCCAGACTGATGGTTTTATTAGGATTAAGGATTAAAGAATCTTTAAGAATTTCCGCATCTCTATATCCTTTCGCATGCATTTTCGCTATCAGGTTCCGTTTGTCTTCCTCATATTTTTCTTGAAGGAATTTCGCAGAACGAAGAATGTTAAGCGTGGATTTTTCTTTTGTTTTTTTCAGGAACTTTTTAAGTTCTTTATCTTTAAATTGTGAATTACCGGAAAAATCAATACTGGCGACTTTCGTCTTCTCATTTTTATCTACTGTAATCTCCAGTACAACATCGTTCGTTAATGATGTATCCCGGGTTTGTTTATAAGTAACATCCGTGTACAAATAGCCTTTATCATTAAAATACTTTTTAATAATAGCGGTCGTCGTACTTAAGAGACCCTCATTAACAACTTTACCCTTACGGTCGGCTAGTTTTTCTTTGATATCGCCGGTTTCACCCTTTTTCATTCCCTTAAGTTCAATACGGGCTAAACGCGGGCGTTCGGTAACAACTATATTAAAAAAGATAGAATCTTCTTTTATGCTCGAAATTTTAAGCTCGATATTATCGAATAAACCCTGGGCCCATAAAAACTTAACAGCATTGGCTGTCGCCTCACCCGGTACTTCAATAGTCTCGCCTTTAGTTAGTTTAGAAATTTGAACTAAGATATCTTTATCCAAATATTCGGTACCGGTAACCGTTGTTCCGCCTATTATGTATTCTTTTGGATCCAAATAACTTATTTCGTCTTTAGCAGAAGGTATTGGACGCCGTTGAGTTGGTGCCGAAGGACGGCCAATCTGCGCCATTGCTACAGTACCAAAAACAAGAAAATATAGTGTAATAAAGAACTTATTCATTGAGTTTTAATGTCGTGCTAAATTAGCTTAATCAGTTGTTAATTTTTGTTAAAAGGTAAATTTTTAACCTGTTCGCCTGTCATACCAAAGCGGCGCTCCCTTTTTTGATAATCGATAATTGCTTCAAATAAATCTTCCCGGCGGAAATCAGGCCAAAGCTTTTGGGTGAAATATAACTCTGAATATGCAAGTTGATATAAAAGGTAATTGCTTATTCGATGCTCCCCACTTGTACGAATCATCAGTTCAGGATCAGGAATACCGGAGGTGGTTAATTGGCTGGCGAACATATCCTCATTGATATCTTCCGGACTTATAAGTCCCTGTTTTACTTGTTCGCTTATTTTACGTGCCGCCTCAACTATCTCCCATCTGGAACTATAGCTCAAAGCCAATGTAAGCGTGCAAGCCTTGTTTCCTGATGTTTTATCTATTGCTTCTTGCAATTGCTGATAGCACTTTGCAGGCAAGGCTTTTAGATTACCGATAGCATTTAAACGAACGTCGTTTTCCATCAGAGTCTTAGTTTCTCTGTTAATTGTGGAAACCAATAACTCCATAAGTGCAGTAACTTCGAATTTAGGCCGATTCCAGTTCTCAGTCGAGAAAGCATATAAAGTAAGGTAAGATATGCCAGCTTCCACTGCACCTTCAACCGTGTCTCTAACGGCTTTAACACCATTTTGATGGCCAAAAACACGAAGCTTTCCCTTCTCCTTAGCCCACCGGCCATTGCCATCCATAATCACAGCAATATGCTGAGGTAATTTAGTTTTATCAATTTGCTGGAGTAAACTCATCATTTATTTGAGACCACCAAGGTCGGGCATCGGGGTTCAAAGGTAAGAAAATATGCGTATTTGTTTCAAGAGATAAGAAAAGCAAAGTTAGTTACCACGAGAACGGGTTTAATCGTCAACCACAGGGCATTTCTGAGTAAAGAACATGTATGAAATTGTAACTCCCAGAAATAAATAAGTATCCCGGTTCCGGTAATCACCCCGTTGTGTGCCGGCAGAATGACGGGGAAACCCAACTTCGGGCGATCTGTCTGCGAGATTCATTCTTAAATTAGTGATTCCACCAGCGCCTGGGAAAACCAATTCCTCATTTGAAGCGTATTTTCCGCTCACATCGTCCAAATAATCCGTATAAGCCGTTCTATAGCCAAGTTCGCCGCCTACGGTCCATTTACCAGCAAAATTATATTTAATCCCTGCTCCTATAGGAACAGTTAGAGCTATTTTTTTATACGGTTTATTGATATCCTGTCCCTCTGTTCCAAGAATATTAAGCTCATAAACATCACCATTATAAACGGCCTTGGGATTAAACGTCACAAATCCGAAGCCGCAAAAAAGATAGGGTGAATACTGCTTTCGGCTGAACGAAGGGATATAATTAAAGAAATTGAATTCGGTTTGCATACTTATCTCCGTGACAGGAGAAAAGAAGCTTAAATTACGGGATTTAAAATAGGCATTATCCGAATTTGAGTCGGATGCTTCTATTTGGCCATGAGCAACATTTAGCTTGAGAGCCCAATAGCCATCGAAATTTCGTTTTATCGACCCTCCAAATGCTAGGTTCTTCACCTCGAACGGCTTAACAGGATTCAAATCTCCCATGTAGCCCGCTGTACCGACAAAACCACCCAGCTCCCAGGTTTGGGCAGAAGATCTGTCAGAAATTGTTAGGATAAGAACCAGAAGAATCGCAGAAAATTTTAAATTCACAGTCTTTTGCCGGTTTCCTTTTTCAGATATGATATCCTTAAATAAATTTTAACTAAATAAGCCCGGGATTAGTAATTACGCGTATCAATGCCCCAGAGCAACTTGTTCCTTAACGTAGATAAATAACTTTCATTATTCAGGCGTATAAGATTAAATTGAAACTCGGCCTTTCTCACGCTGAACCTCATCGTGCTGTCAATAATTTTGGTTCTTGAATCGCATGATAAAAGATATTTTGAACTGCGGCCCTCTAATTCAAAAGACAATGTATTTGAATCGGAGATTATCACAGGCCTCACATTTAAGTTATGAGGAGAAACAGGTGTAATTACAAAGTTGCCTGAATTAGGGAATACTATGGGTCCGCCGCAGCTTAAAGAATATGCAGTAGAACCTGTAGGTGTTGCCACGATTAGTCCATCGGCCCAATAGGAATTCAAAAATTCATCATTCAAATATGCATGAATAAGCATCATCGCCGAATTATCGCGCCGGTGAATGATCACATCATTCAACGCAAAATTCTCGTCTCCGAAAATTTTATTTTCCGAATGGAGCCTTACCAAATTACGCGAATCAAGGGTAAACTGCTTATTTGTCAGGCGTTCAATTGCGGAATGAATTTCATCCTTATTAATGCTTGCCAAAAAACCCAGTCTTCCAAAGTTTATTCCGATCACAGGAATACCCGAGTCTCTCACCAGGGTCACTGTATCGAGAATAGTTCCATCCCCACCAAGACTTACTAAAACATCAACCTGACCTTTCATGTCATTATGATTTTTGAATGTCTGAAGTTTTTTAGGGAAAGAGACTTTTCCAGAAATAAACTGACTGAATTTTTCGTAAACAAAAGGTTCTATTCCAAACTGCATCAAGCTGTCGAACACCTGCTGTATATAAGGAAGAGCTGTATTGCTAAATTCTCTGCCGTAAATTGCAATCTTCATGCTTTTTTTTTAGAAGCTAAGATAGTTCATTAGCTGATCGTACCTGTCGGATGAGCCGGCGTCAGATTTCAAATCATTATAGGTTGCGACTACGGTATAATCGTATCGCAGAAATGAAGCTACAATAGCAGAAATATCTGTTCGATTTATTTTGAGCGTAATTTCTAATCGGGTAGAATCAGGAAAAGATGTTATATATGAACTTAATACCTGTGCGTTGTTCGATTCGACAATTTGAGAAATATGTGCGAGTGAGTTATCTCTGTTATTTATTTCGATAACGATAATTCCACCCGGCTCCTTCACAGAAGTTAGGTTAGCAATGTACTCAACAATTGAATTGATAGAGATAACGCCCAGGTAATTTTTATGTTCGTCAACCACGGGAAGCAGTGTTAAGCGTTTTTCTGCAAAAATTCTGATCACATCATAAATATGCTGTTCCTGATTTATACAGCCATTACTGATAGACAGTTTAACGCCTCCAACAGGCGATTCATAATCTTGAATCTCGATTAGATCCTCGTCGGAAACGAGGCCGAGAACCTGATTTTCATTAACAATAGGCAAATGATTTACACGAAACTCAGCCATCCTATCAAGAACTTTCTGAATAGTATCAGAAGTTTTCAAAGGTGGAATCGCATCCGATATGAGTTGTTTCGCTATCATTAAGTTTCCATTATTTCAGCAATACACGTTCTAAAAACTTGTTTAAATGTAAATTAAACTCCTCGGGTTGCTCCATCATAGGAGCGTGTCCGCACTTGTCTATCCAATTTAACTCAGAATTCGGCAAAATGTTGTGAAATTCTATCGCGACATCCGGCGGCGTAACGGTATCATTCTTCCCCCAAATCAAACACACAGGTATGGTGATCTTATGAAGATCTTTAGACATATTATGCCGGATGGCCGACTTGGCCATGGCCAGTATACGAATTACGCGTCCGCGGTCATTTACAGTAGCAAAAACTTCATCTACTAGTTCCTTTGTTGCAAAGTTTGGATCATAAAAAGTTAAAGCAACTTTCTCTTTGATGAAATCATAGCTCTCTCTTCTTGGAAAAGTACCGCCAAAAGAATTTTCATATAAACCAGAACTTCCAGTAAGTATAAGCGCTTTAACAAACTCTGGATGGCTAAGCGTAAAAATTAGTCCGACATGGCCTCCAAGTGAATTCCCAAGCAGACAAATATTTTTAAGCTTTTTAAACTTCACGAATTTGTACAGAAACTTCGAAAGACTGGTGACTCCTGTGGTTAAAAGAGGGAGCTCATAAATAGGCAGTAAAGGTATTACTACCCTGTACCGCGATTTAAATCTATTAGTTACGTCTTCCCAATTGCTTAGAGCCCCAAAAAGACCGTGCAATAACAAAAGCACATCGCCCTCCCCTTCTTCAATATACTTAAATCCGTTTTCTTCTTTTATATTAAGACTCATATTATCTAAACAAATGTTTAGTATTTTTTAATGCTGTTAATTAATATGTAATAAAAATAAGCTTTTGCGAAGATAACAAAGAACCTCGCAATAATGCTATGAAAGCAATTGCTTAACAATTTCGGAAATCATTTTTCCGTCTGCCTTGCCTGCAAGTTGCTTATTTGCCAAGCCCATTACTTTTCCCATGTCCTTAATAGAACTGGCGCCACTATTTTCGATGATAGTTTCTATTTGCTCCTGAACCTCGGCTGCACTTAATTGTTTGGGGAGAAATTCTTCAATAACGTCTAACTCCTCTATTTCAATGGTATATAAATCGTCGCGGTTTTGGGTTTTGTAAATCTCAGCAGACTCTCTTCTTTGCTTTGCCAGTTTTTGCAACACCTTAATTTCCGTATCTGAATTCATTTCTTCGGATGCACCCTTTTCTGTTTTTGCTAGCAAAAGAGCTGCCTTTATAGCGCGAAGTCCTCTTAACCGAGCTTCGTTTTTAGAAAGCATTGCTGCTTTTATTTCATGATTTATTTTTTGTTCAAGCATACTATATATTTTTCTTGAGTGAGAAAACAACTAAAGTTCTTTCTTCCCGTCTTTCAACCTTCAACTCGCAATCCTAACTCGCAACCTCCAACTCGCAACCTTCAACTCAAAACCCACAACCCTCAACTCAAAACTTTCTCTCCAGATGGTTCGAACTTGCCTGTGCAGTTGGCATAATCACTAAATCGTTAATATTAACATGTGCCGGTCTTGAAATGGCGAACCAAATGGTTTCGGCGATGTCTTCGGCCTTCAAAGGTTCAAAGCCTGCATAAACTTTTTTTGCACGTTCACTATTTCCCTTAAAGCGTATTTCTGAAAACTCCGTTTCGACTGCACCCGGATGTATTCCGGTCACCCGTATCCCATAAGGCAATAAATCTATGCGCATGGCTTTATTAAGAGAATCTACTGCATGCTTTGTGGCGCAATATACATTACCATTTTGATAAGTTTCTTTGCCCGCGATGGATCCGAGATTAATAATATGCCCCTCTTTGCGTTCTACCATCCAATTTGAAACCACTTTTGTAACATAAAGCAGGCCTTTGATATTGGTATCGATCATAGTGTCCCAATCAGCGGTGCTTCCTTCATGTAATGGTTCCAGGCCGAGACTTAAGCCTGCATTGTTTATCAACACATCAACCGCTTTCCATTCCCCGGGCAAAGCATGTAAAGAATTTTCGACCTCTGTTTTATTTCTCACATCCAGAGTCAGTATCTCAACCTTGATATCTGATCTTTCCGAAATTTCATTTTTAATGTGCACTAATCGCTCGGTACGCCTTCCAGCTAATAGTAGACTATAACCTTGCTTTGCAAGTAGTTTTGCACAGGCCTCACCTATTCCGGCTGTAGCCCCTGTTATTAGTGCGATTTTTGACATACTATTGAAAAGACGAAAATACTATAAATGCTTTAAGCATTCATAAAAAAATGGCGGTTTTTTAATTATTCGAAATATAAGCTAAACTGAAAATTGCGCGTATAAAGCTTATCTAAAGGGGAAGAATAGGGATGATCTTCGGGCTTGAGAACGCTGTTGATAGAATTAGATAGCTTAAATTCAGGAGACAACTTAAAATATTCAAAATAGAAATCGAAGCCGATACCGACTTCATACGACAGTATATTTTTTTGATTCTTTACGAATTTCTCGGTCAGCGCAAAACCTGAATCGTCGGTCTTCTTCTTTGATATAATATCCATCGAATACTTTCCGCCGCCCAACAGATATGCGCGGAAGTTCAATCTCCGGTCGGACTTCAACTTAAAACCCACTGGAAATTCTACCGTTGTAGTGGCTACTTTTTGCTGATGAAACTTCTCGGGATCTGCATATTCGTAATTTATCAGCCGGTCTAAAAATACCAAAGTGGGAGTAATCCGTAAGTCGGTGTTGCTTCCCAGTTTAAATCCGGCAATAAATCCCAAGCCAAAACCCGGACTTAAAGGCGAACTGATACTTTTTAACGAATCTGTAAGGAATTGTCCGGGAACGTCAGGATTTGGATAAGGTTTTTGCCAATCAACTTTCTTATAAATTTTATATTCTGATGATAAGTATTGAAAGGTAAAGCCGGGAGAAAAAACCTGGTCGTCTACTCCACCTCCCCAGTTACCACCTTGCCCGGTTTGAGCATATGAACAAATGCTTATTGAAATAAAAAAGATTATCAGCTGTAACCGTTTCTTCATTTAATACCGGTGTAAATTGAACAAATACCCAACGCCAAAGGGCGGTTTTTGGTATTTCGGTATCCAACTCTTTCCATCAAGGCGATAAAGTCCTTTCCATCGGGGAAAGCTTCCACAGATTCCGGAAGGTATTTGTATGCACTGTTGTCTTTCGAAAAAATCTTTCCGATGGATGGCGTAACATAATGAAAATAAAAGCTATATAACTGCTTCACTGGAAAAACTTTGGGTTTGGAAAACTCCAGGATAACCGCTTTACCGCCGGGCTTTAAAACGCGCAGCATATCCGAAAGTCCTTTTTCAAGATTTTCAAAATTCCTAACTCCGTATGCTACAGTAACAGCATCAAATTGATTATCATCAAATAATAGTTTTTCAGAATCGCCTAATCTGACTTCAAATTTATCCCCCAGCCCTCGTTTCTGAATCTTCTCAGCCGCAATATCAAGCATCCCCTGTGAAATATCCACGCCAACTATTTTTGAAGGATTTAGAATTTTCAGCGATTCAAAAGCAAAATCGCCTGTACCGGTAGCTACGTCGAGAATATTTTGAGGATTATCCTTTTTTAGTTCGGCGATGGCTTTTTTTCTCCAGATAATATCGATTCCAAGAGACAGGAAATGATTTAGAAAATCATAAGTCTTTGAGATATTGTTGAACATTGTTGCTACCTGCTCTTTTTTTGTAGCGTTTTCGTTTTTGTACGGAGTAACAGACTGAGGCATATCCCTGCAAAGATGGCAAATATTTAATTTTGAATAGCCGATAAGCTTATTTTTATCGCCTGAATAACAAATTTAATCCAATCAGATGTTTAACGAAGGAAAGACAGGAAAGTGATTTTCGCTATCGTTATAAGCTTCAATTAAAATATAATTGCATCTTTGGCCAAATTTTACAATTGTATTCTCATGGCAAAAGCATCGGAAATTAAATCGGGAAATATTTTACGCTTCAACGGCGAACTGGTAACGGTCGAAGAAATCATACATCGTACACCTGGAAAAGGTGGCGCTTTCTACCTGGGTAAGTTTCGTAATATTAAGACGGGAAAAATTGTTGAAGCTCGGCTGGCAACTGACGAGCAGGTTGAAATTTGCCGTGTTGAAACCAATGATTACCAATATTTATATGAGGAAGGTGATTATTTTGTGGTGATGGATAATGTTACCTTCGAGCAATATAATATTCCGAAATCATTGTTCGGACCATCAGCAAAGTTCATAAAAGAAGGTATGAACGTAATTGTATCGTTTGAAAGCGAAGAACCTATCATGGCTCAGGCTCCAAACAATGTTGAACTGGAAATTACCTATACCGAGCCTGCTGTGAAAGGCGATACTTCTTCTGGCGCTCAGAAATATGCTACGACAGAAAATGGCATAGAGCTAAAAGTGCCTTTATTTGTAAATCAAGGCGATAAGATTAGAGTAGATACCCGCACAGGAGAATATATTGAGCGTGTGAAATAATAAATTTTAATGAGATTTGAAGCGGCTTAAAGAAATTTGAGCCGCTTTTTTTATGTTTAATCGCCGATAAGCGAGCCTTAGACGATATAATACATTTACGTAGAGCCCGCTTTTGTGGCCGTAATGGCCATTCACATGTTCGTAATGCCCGTTTACATGAGTGTAACGCTCATTTACATAGCTGTAATGGTGATTTTACTGGTCATTATGCCCAATTACACCGCCGTAATGTCCACTTACATAACCGTAATGGTCATTTGCATGATCGTAATGCCCAATTACAACGCCGTAATGTCCACTTACACTGCCGTAATGTCCGGTTACACTGCCGTAATGTCCGGTTACATAAGCGCAGTGGTCGTTTACAAGGCCATATCGTCCATTTACAGCTAACAGTAGCACTGATGTATTTAGCCGCATTTTAAAAAGAAATCCCGAGGTGCCGTCCGCACAGGTCCATCACGCAAAATTTGCAGGCAGCGCACAGGGCTGCTGCCGGCAAATTTTCGTCCGGCACTTGGGATGGCCCAAACCTCGTAGCTTATGGTTTCGGGTTTTGCCAGGTTGCTGGATGTAGATAACAGGATCTACGAAAATAAAATCAACATTAGTCCCTTCATCTGAGACATTAAAGCGGGGGGTGGCGCGAGGATATGCAACCGACAAAATGGAATAGGTAGCGTGAAATGCTATACCGAAGTAAATTTACCCTAGCAGTCCCAACAAGCCATGGATATTCAAGGGCTCGGTAACCATTTGCAAATTCCCTTCGTCGTCGAAGGGCCATTCATCTTTGGGCCTGTCCCAATATAGCTCGATGCCATTTCCGTCGGGGTCACTTAAATAGATGGCTTCAGAAACGCCATGGTCCGCTGCTCCGCTTAGTGGATATTCATTATCGAGCAAACGTTTTACCACTTGGGCCAGTTCTTTTCTTTCTGCATATAATATAGCTACGTGGTATAAACCAACAGCTCGTGCAGGCGCTTTGTCGGCACCTTTGCTTTGCCACGTATTTAAACCGATATGATGGTGATAACCACCGGCAGAAAGAAATACTGCGCCATCGCCGTAACGCTGGGTTATTTCGAAGCCAAGCAGCTCCTGGTAAAAAGCGAGAGAGCGTTCCATATCCGAAACTTTTAAATGCACATGCCCGATACGGGTGGTTGATGGGGTTGTATAGGTATTCATCTCGAATCTATGGAGTATCGTTTTATAAAATTGTACATTTGCCCCGATGATTATACATACGGCAGAATTCAAATGCAGCAATACACGTACCGATAAACTGCCTGCACCGGCTTTGCCTGAGTATGCATTTATCGGTCGATCAAATGTCGGAAAATCATCTCTGATAAACATGCTAACGCAAAAAAAAGGCTTAGCAAAAACGTCTCAGACTCCAGGTAAAACCCAGCTGATAAATCATTTTCTGATTAATGATAAATGGTACATTGTTGATTTACCCGGTTATGGATTCGCGAGAGCTTCTAAAAGCAGCCGCGGAGAATGGGAGCGTTTTATAAAATACTATCTGAAAAATCGCGAAAGCTTGCAATGTGTATTTGTATTGATAGATAGCCGCGTGCCGCCGCAAAAAGTCGATTTAGAATTTTGCTTTTGGCTGGGCGAACACGGAATTCCGTTTTTACTGGTTTTTACTAAAGCCGACAAGCAATCAAAACATAAGACTATGCAAACGGTGGCTGCATTCAAAAAAGAACTTTTAGTTTCTTTTGAAGAAGTGCCCCAACAATTTATCACCTCTTCGGAAACACAAGAAGGCAGGGAGGAAATTCTATCGCTCATTGACGAAATAAACAAAGCGTTTGTTGCACCAGTTATTGAATAGGACCCGATATCTCATAATCAATGTCTCACATCTCATATCTATAATCAAGCAGATAAGATGAAAAAATACCTTTCACTTGTACTTTTTGCCCACACCATTTTCGCCATGCCTTTTGCCTTTATTGGCTTTTTTCTGGCGCTTACAACAACAGAAAATACCTTTAACTGGATGCTACTGGTTTTCATGATATTGTGTATGATTTTCGCCAGGAATGCAGCGATGGCATTTAACCGTTATCTCGACAGAAACTTCGATGCCCAAAATCCCCGAACGGTGGTCAGAGATATTCCGGCGGGACGTATACCTGCAAAAAATGCTCTGCTGTTTACCATTATCAACTGCGTGCTTTTTATATTCACCACGTATTTTATCAATCCACTGTGTTTCTATTTATCGCCAGTAGCTCTGGCAGTAATTCTAGGATACAGTTTCACCAAACGTTTTACTCCGCTTTGCCACCTCATCCTAGGCATTGGTCTGGGCCTCGCCCCTATTGGCGCCTACCTGGTAGTGACAGGAGAATTTGCTCTTTTACCTATTTTCTTTTCGCTTGCGGTTGTGTGCTGGGTTAGCGGCTTCGATATCATTTATTCTTTACAGGATGATGAATTTGACAAAAGTGCCAATCTATACTCTATTCCTGCTGTGCTAGGCAGAAAAAAGGCTTTACTGGTATCATCCGCTCTACATGTCTTGAGTGTGATTTTTTTAATAATTCCGCTATTTATTACTCAGTTGGGAGGCTTTTACATTGCCGGCATTATATTCTTTATCGGCTTATTGATCTACCAGCATCGTCTGGTTAAACCTCATGACCTAAGCAGAGTAAACCTTGCATTCGGAACAACAAACGGTATTGCTTCCGTTATTTTTGCCATTTTCTTTTTGCTGGACGTTTATTTCAGAACTAATTTCTAAAGCGCTTGGAAAATTTATCCGGACAGCACCTCTCACTTTTTAGAGAATCCTTAAAAAGCTTCATCATCTTCACAGACGATGAATGGTGCATCTTTTCAGGACATCTTTATGGAAAGACTCTGAAGAAAAAGGCTTTTTTTGCTCAAGCCGGAAAAGTATGCAATGAAGTTGGATTTATCGTCGAAGGCTCCGTTCGATATTACCACGTTAAAGATGGTGTGGAAATAACCGGTTACTTCAGTTTTGAAAATGATTTTATAAGCGCCTACAAAAGCTTTTTGACAGGCACAGCAACCTTAAGCTATATTCAAGCTCTTGAAAATACGAGGCTTATAATTTTTTCTAAAGACGGGCTTCAAAAACTTTTAGCAGACGAGCGAATAAACTATAAAATAGAGCGATTTGGCAGATTGTTAGCCGAGCATTACTTAATTTGCTATGAAGACCGGGTAACTTCGTTTATAATCCAAAGCGCAGAGGAAAGGTATTTGCAGTTGCTGAAAGACAACCGGAATATATTCAAGCGCATTCCACAACACTATATAGCCAATTATTTGGGCATAACAGCGGTTTCGCTTTCGCGGATCAGAAAACGAATTATGGAGCCTGCCAGCAAAATCACCACCTCCTGAAAGCTGAATTTCTTATCTTTTGTTAACGTTTTCAGCTAAGCTATCTCGATATTTTTGTATCACTAATTAAAAAAAAGAGATGCATACTATACTAGGAGCCGGCGGACCAATAAGTAATGCTTTGGCACGCGAATTACAAAAAACAAATCAAACGATCAGATTAGTTAGTCGCAAGCCGGTACCTGCTTCAGGAAAAACATCCTGGAAAAAAGCCGATCTTCTGAATTACCAGGAAACACTGGAAGAGTGTCGCGGATCGGAAGTTATCTATTTATGTGCCGGTTTAAAATACGACAAAGATGTGTGGCAGGACCAATGGCCCAAAATCATGCGGAATGCCCTTAATATCACTAAAGAAACAGGCGCCCGGTTCATATTTTTTGATAACGTATACATGTACGGACTGGTAGCGGGATCGATGACAGAAGAAACACCCTACAGGCCTACCAGTGTAAAAGGAGAAGTGAGAGCTAAAATTGCCAGCCAGTTAATGGAAGAAGTGAAAGCCGGCAATATAAAAGCCAGCATTGCGAGAGCAGCCGACTTTTATGGCGCAACCGATTCGGGCAACAGCTTTTTTGATATGATGGTGCTGGATAAACTTTCAAAAAGGAAGAATGCTCAATGGCTTGGAAATCCGGATACCTTACACTCATTCACCTATGTGGAGGATGCCGCAAGAGGAGTTTTCACACTCGGTCAGAATCCGGAGAGTGATAATCAGATATGGCATTTGCCAACCGCCCCAGCGATGAAAGGAAGTGATTTCATCAATTTAGCAGCAGCAATATTCGACACCAGCCCCAATTACTCGAGAATCAACAAATTTATGCTCCAGGCAATCGGCATGTTCAATCCGCTGATAAAAAGTACCGTAGAAATGTACTATCAATATCAATATGACTATAATTTTAATTCATCGAAGTTTGAAAAAGCGTTTGCAATAGGCCCAAAATCGTACGAGGAAGGCATTAGGTATTTGGCAGATACATTTTATTCTCATAAAAATTCTTAAAACAATTGATCTGATTTTAACTTAGCAGGATAAATTACAAGATCATGATCGCGAAAAAACCAAGAATATTTGTTCCGGAAAACCTCGAAATTAAATGGGAGAAGCTTGAACCATTATTGCTTGAATTGAAAAACAGGGAAATTAACTCTGTTGAAGATTTAAAACGCTGGTTAAAAGACCGCAGTGAACTTGAAGCGGCGCTTGAAGAAGACTTTGCATGGAGATATATTCGAATGACCTGCGATACGGCCAATGAGGAGTTATTGCAAAGCTTCCAATACTTTGCTACTGAAATAGAGCCTAAAATTGCTCCGATTTCAAACGACCTGAACAAAAAGCTAATAGATAGTCCTTTTGTTGAAAAACTGGAGAAGGACAAATATTTTGTGTTGATCAGAAGCGTAAAAAAGGCCTTGCAACTTTTCAGAGAAGAGAATATTCCTTTATTAACAGAAATCCAGGTAAAGCAACAAACCTACCAATCGATCACTGGTGCCATGAGTGTTACTATTGATGGAAAGGAATATACGCTTGAACAGGCTTCTGTTTTTTTGAAAGATATTGACAGAAATGTACGTAAGAAAGCATGGGAGGCTGTTACAGCTCGTCGCCTACAGGATAAAGATAAACTGGACGACCTATTTAATGAACTTTTAAAGCTTCGCCATAAGGTGGCCCTAAATGCCGGTTTTGAAAACTTCCGCGATTACATGTTCCAGGCTTTGGGCAGATTTGACTATACCCCACACGACTGCTATAAATTTCACGAGTCTATAGAGAGAGAAATAGTGCCTATTTTACGAAAAGAGGCCGAAAAAAGACGTGTGACTTTAGGCTTACATGAGCTAAAACCCTGGGATATGGATGTTGACATATCAGGAAAGCCAGCGCTTAAGCCCTTCAACAACGGTCAGGAATTAATTGACAAATCAATACAATGTTTCCAGGCACTTAACCCTTACATCGGGGAGCGTTTGGAGATAATGAGAGAAAATGGTCTTTTCGACGTAGAAAGTCGTAAAGGAAAAGCTCCCGGAGGCTATAACTATCCCTTGGCAGAAACCGGCGCACCCTTTATCTTTATGAATTCGGCAAACACTTTCCGAGATTTAACTACTATGGTACATGAAGGCGGACATGCGGTTCATACCTTCATAAGCTCGGATCTGGAACTCAACGACTTTAAGCACCTTCCTTCGGAGGTAGCGGAACTGGCTTCAATGAGTATGGAATTAATTTCTATGGATAAATGGGATGTGTTTTTCGATAATGAAGAGGATCTAAAACGTGCTAAAAAAGATCAACTGCGCGATGTATTGAAAACTCTTCCATGGGTAGCTGTCGTAGATCAGTTTCAACACTGGATTTATACAAATCCCGAACACACAACAGCAGAACGAAAAACTGCCTGGAAGGAAATTATTGCCCCTTTTGGAAACAATTTTACTGATTGGACTGGCTATGAAGAAGCTCTGGAAAACCTATGGCAAAAGCAGCTTCACATTTTTGAAGTACCCTTTTATTATATCGAATACGGTATCGCCCAGTTGGGTGCCATAGCCGTTTGGAAGAACTATAAAGAGAATCCTGAACTTGCGTTAGAAAAATACCTTGCGGCCTTGAAACTAGGGTATACAAAAACGATAAAAGAGATTTATAAAACTGCAGGAATTGAGTTCAACTTCAGTACTGATTATGTACATCAACTTGCTAAATTCATAAAAGCAGAGCTTGCTTTGCTTGGAGATTAGGGAAATCTGTAATGCTGAGTTTGTCAATAAATCAATGAACTCAGCATTACAAAACCGAGCAATATTTCTCCCAGAAAAAAATAATAAAAAACCGCATCAACGATATTAATTATTGCCGGCACACTCTGGTATTTAAAGAATCGACACATCATTTAAAAAACAACTTCTTAAATAATTAGCGGCAGCTTCAGCCGCAATGTTCCAATTTTTAAACCAAAGAGCCGGACTTGCTTACAATTCAAATCAAATTATTTCTATGTTTGATTTTGTTGAAGATAATTACCACAATGGCGAACAAATATTTCCGGAGAAAACCGATCTCAACTATTCTCACTGATATTGAACAGGGCTTTACTGATACAGAAAATGCCAAATCGGGTATAACTCATTTGAAGAAAGTACTAGGCGTACGAGATTTAACTTTCATGGGTATTGCTGCCGTTATTGGCGCAGGTATTTTTTCGACCATTGGGCAAGCAGCTTTTGATGGCGGTCCTGGCGTTACCCTGCTTTTCATTTTAACTGCCATAACCTGTGGCTTCTCGGCGCTGTGCTATGCGGAATTTGCTTCGAGAATTCCGGTTTCTGGCAGTGCCTATACCTATGCATATGCTTCGTTCGGTGAGCTTATTGCATGGATCATTGGCTGGGACCTGTTAATGGAATACGCCATTGGCAACATCGCGGTAGCAATTTCATGGAGCGAATACTTTACAAATTTACTCGAGGGCTTTAACATTTATATTCCGGCGAATCTCACCATGGATTATTTATCCGCCATGAGGGGAAATGCCAAATTTGAACAACTTACAGCATCCGGAAACTTAACGGAAATTACAGAGACCTTACGTTCTCAGGCATTCGCCTGGAACAATGCGCCAGGCTTCGGCAATATTAAACTTATCGCAAACCTGCCCGCCCTTGCTATTGTAGCACTAATTACTTACCTGGTGTACATCGGCATTAAAGAAACCAAAAGAGCGACCAATGCCATGGTTATACTCAAAATTGCTGTAGTGATAGCCGTGATTTTGGTGGGTTTCTTTTATGTTACACCTGCTAACTGGCGTCCCTTTCTTCCCAATCATTTCTCTGGTGTAATGAAAGGTGTATCAGGTGTATTCTTCGCCTATATAGGTTTTGACGCCATTTCAACGACGGCAGAAGAATGCAAAAATCCACAAAGAGATCTTCCCAAAGGCATGATTTATTCCCTGATCATCTGTACGGTTTTATACATTTTAGTTGCCCTGGTGTTAACCGGAATGGTTAATTATTCAGAGCTGCAGGTAGCAGATCCGCTGGCATTTGTTTTTAAACGCATAGGTCTGGACGAAATCAGCTATATCGTATCCATCAGTGCGGTTATAGCTACGGCGAGTGTTTTATTAATTTTCCAAATGGGGCAGCCGCGTATATGGATGAGCATGAGCCGGGACGGACTTTTACCGAAAGCATTTGCGCGCATACATCCCAAATATCAAACCCCTAGCTTTTCTACCATTGTTACCGGCTTTGTAGTGGCTATACCAGCATTGTTTATGAATTTATCAGAGGTAACGGATCTAACCAGCATTGGTACTTTGTTTGCGTTTGTGCTGGTTTGCGGCGGGGTTCTGGTTCTGGAAAAAGACAAAAATCTGCAGCCAGGGCGTTTTAGAATCCCCTATATCAATTCCAAATACATTGTCCCCGGATTACTTATTACTGCTTTGATAGTTTTTTGGGAGCCTGTTAATAATCTATTCAAGCTCGAGGGAAACTGGCATGATTATAAAGATAATCTGCCCTATTTTCTATTTATGATCCTGGCAACTATTATTGCATGGCTAAGTTTTACAAAAAACCTCTCTCTGATACCTGTAATGGGCCTTTTAAGCTGTTTTTATTTGATGACCGAATTAGGCTATCAAAGCTGGGAGAGATTTCTGATATGGCTATTAGTCGGCCTAATCATCTATTTTACTTATAGCCATAAAAACAGCAAACTTAATGCTAGGTAAAAAGCATTTATAAAAGGTTTCTATACCGTTTTATTTATGTTATATCCTGCGAAGCTGAACATTTTCATGGTAAGACACCACTAAGGGAACTTTCTCGACGGTAACAAAGCTCAGATCTAATCCAAAACCGCGTTCTTCAGATAAACTTAGATGTTTTAAGAGAAAGTAATAATCCATTATTAAACGCTCCTTAAAAGACAGCTTGTTGGCTTTTGACATAATTTTTTCGAGTACCACAAATCTGAAATCTCCTACTATCTGATGTCTATTTAAAGATTCGTACTTACTCGTGATATCCACCTCGCCGTTTTTCACCAGTTCCTCTACAACCATCCGGAAAAGAATATTTATCCGCTGCTCGATTCTGAAACCTAAACGAAAATCAATCCGGATAAGCTTCCCGGGAATTAGAAACTCCACTTTATACTCCAGCGTGTGAGGCTCCTCGGTAACATCAACATGAACCAGCCAATAAACATCTGCTCGTTTGGGCTGTTTTTGTAAAATAGAATAAATGATCTTCGATTCAATTTCGGAGCTAAAATTGGCACTCGTTAAATAAACAAGCTGAGACGCATATTTAGGAACTGTTGAATCTTCACTTAGCTCTTTTAAGATTGGAAAATAATCGTCAATTTCGACGAATTTAACATATCTGTTTTTGATTTTCCGGGCTGAAGACCATCCATACATGATCGAAAAAATAACCGATCCCAGAATTAAAGTAAACCAGCCACCATGCATGAATTTCGACATGTTGGCCGTAAAAAAAGTTAGTTCGATTAATCCGTATACAAACAGAAAAAGAAATATTAGATAGTTGGGAAATTTCTTCCTTTTGAGATAAACGGATACAAGCACGGAAGTCATCAACATTGCGATGGTTATTGACAGGCCATAAGCCGCCTCCATTTTAGCCGATTCGCGAAATATTAAAACAACCGCGACACAACCCGCCCATAAAAGCGCATTGATCGACGGCACATATAATTGTCCTTTTTGAATAGTAGGATAATTAATTTTAACTTTTGGCCATAGATTCAGTCTGACCGCTTCAGAAATAAGTGTAAAAGATCCGGAAATGAGCGCCTGACTGGCAATGATGGCGGCTAATGTGGCCACTCCGATACCAAAAATCAGAAACCATTCGGGCATTATTTTATAAAAAGGATTGTTATTATCAAGCAAATAGGTCCCCTGATGCTGCAAAAGCCATACACCTTGTCCAAAATAATTCAGTAAAAGACTACTTTTAACAAAAATCCAGCTGATACGAATATTGGTTCTGCCACAATGCCCCAGATCCGAATACAAAGCCTCTGCACCTGTAGTACAAAGAAAAACCGCTCCCAAAATGCCTAAAGCACTCGGATTACTCGTTATAATTTGAAAAGCATAATAAGGATTAATTGCTTTTAAAATTGTCGGGGATTTTAAAATATAACTCATTCCCAGCACTGCAAGCATCGAGAACCAGATAAGCATCATTGGTCCGAAAGACTTTCCAACTAGAGAAGTTCCAAATTGCTGGGCTACAAATAATGCAGTGATAATAAAGATCACTATCGGCACAGTTGGTAATCCTGGATAACTTATACCCAAACCTTCGATGGCCGACGAAACAGATATTGGTGGTGTAATGATACCGTCCGCCAATAATGCAGCCCCTCCAATCATTGCAGGTATGACTAACCATTTACCCCGCCTTTTAACTAAAGAATAAAGAGAAAAGATTCCACCTTCACCTTTATTGTCGGCAGTAAGAGTAATTAAAACGTACTTAATGGTGGTTTGAAGTGTTAGTGTCCAGAAAATACAGGAAAGTCCACCGAGGATTAAATCTGCAGTAATAATTCTGTCTCCAACTATTGCTTTGAAAACATATAAAGGTGAGGTACCTATGTCTCCGTAAATGATTCCCAAACTAACAAGCAGACCCGCTGCAGAAAGCTTATGAATGTCTTTATGATTTGCCACTTATCAATTTCTAAAATGCGCACAAATGTACAGTTTGACAAACAATAAACAAAACTGATAATCAGCCACAATTTACAGATTTAGCGGTATGTTATTTGATTGTTAAAAAGTGTTAAATAGAACAAATAATTCTTTGCAATTAAAGTTTATAGAATATTTATCTTTAAATTTGTTTGTTATCGTTTTTGGATGAAAAAATTTTACTCTCTTATAATTTTATTTAGCTTTTTATTAATGAGTGCCCATGCGGCTTTCGTTACTGAAAAAGTTATGTCTGTAGGAGGGGAAATAGCTGACTCTTTAAGAAAGGCAAATTCAAAAACGATATCAAAGATCACTGACACAAGGCCAGGACGTCCGTCAGAAGTTAAAAGCGTTAAGATTAACCTCACACCTTTCAAACCTTCCTACTTAAAAACAATACCTGTTTCAAATAGTACTCACCAAACCAAAAGTACGGTCAGCGCGGCAGATCCAAAAGTTTTGAGCAACGTTAAAGTATATCCTAACCCGGTATCTGATCATTTGAATCTTTCTTACTTTGTCAATAAGGATTCTAATGTTACCATAAAGATCATGGATATTCTTGGCAATGAAGTAGCAACTTTACTATCACAGCGTCTTTCCGCAGGCGAGCAGATAAACTCTTTCCCTATTTCTTCGTCTCTGAATAGCGGATATTATTTCATCCGACTTATCGTTGGTAACGAAACTATCATAAAGAGAATTTCTGTACTCTAATACCATTCAGGCATATTTATTAATATCTATCTTCGCAGCATGAAAATTATTGCTGTGGGGCGTAATTATACTGAACACGCCAAAGAGTTAAATAACGAAGTACCGGTTGCACCTGTCATTTTCATGAAACCCGATACCGCGGTTTTAAAAGATAACAAACCTTTCTACCTACCTGATTTCTCCGCAGAGATACATCATGAAATAGAACTTGTTCTCAAAATATCTAAAGAAGGCAAGCATATTTCGGAAAAATTCGCTGCAAACTATTTTGAGGAAATTGGTTTGGGTATCGATTTTACTGCACGCGATATCCAACAAAAACATAAAGAAAAAGGTTTGCCCTGGGAGATCGCCAAGGCTTTTGATAATTCTGCTCCCGTAGGTCGTTTTGTTAGTAAAACCACATTTGAAAATTTGTACAACTTAAATTTTCACCTGGATATCAACGGAAAAACTGTTCAAGCTGGCAACACAAAAGACCTTCTTTTTTCGTTTGAAAAGTTAATAACGTTTATTTCCCAATATATCACACTTAAAAAAGGGGATTTAATTTTCACCGGAACTCCCGCAGGAGTTGGTAAAATCTTTATTGGCGATAAGTTAACTGGTTATCTGGAAAACGAAAAATTACTCGACTTTGAAATTAAATAAAAAAGCATTTTTAACTACCCTTCTAAGCTTAGCTCTTCATTTTAGTCTGTTTTCTCAGGACACCTTAAAAAGCATTAACTATCCGAAAGGATTCAGAACTCCTTTGGATTTAGCCCCATCTCTGGCAGGTTCTTTTGGCGAAATAAGGAGTAATCACTTTCATTCGGGCCTGGACTATAGAACCAACCAGCGTGAAGGCTATCCTGTTTATGCTGTGGCCGATGGTTTTATATCCAGGTTACGCGTACAGATCGGTGGGTTTGGAAACGCTGTATACATAAGCCATCCGAATGGATATACCTCTGTTTATGCACACTTACAACGCTTCAATACAACGATTGCCCGTACGGTTAAAGATTTACAGTACAGACGACAGGCTTTTGATGTTGATTTTCCACTTGCTTCGATAGAAATCCCTGTTAAAAAAGGGGAGATCATTGCCTGGTCTGGCAATACAGGAGGTTCGGCCGGCCCGCATCTGCATTTTGAACTTCGTGACTCCAAAACCGAAGAAACCATTAATCCACAGCTCTTTGGAATTAGAATCCCCGACAATGTTAAACCGGTGTTGACAGGCTTGTACATGTACCGGCTTAATAATTATCCATTCTCAGAAAATACACCAAGTCAATACTTCCAGATTACTGGTTCCAATGGAATATATTCATTGAATAAAAACCCGATAATAAATTTCAATAACGATGTAGCCTTTGGTATAGTTGCTTATGATCAGCAGGTGAGCGGTGGAAATAAAAACGGCGTCTATTCTATAGAATTACTTCTCGACGACAACACAATTTACACATCCGTATTAGAACGTTTCGCATTTGAGAATAGCAGAGCCATAAATTCACACATTGACTACCCGGCATTGATATTACATGGCAAGACCGTTCAAAAAAGTTTTGCAGAACCCGGCAATCCGCTAAGAATATACAAGAGCCTTGTCAACAACGGAATCGTAAACTTGCAGGACGATGCCGTCCATAACTTGCAATACATTGTAAAAGATGTAAAAGGCAATACCAGTATATTGAACTTCCGAATCAAAAGAAATAGTCAATCTATAATTCCTCACAAAGAGAACGATGGAATAAAATGGATTAAATATTCGGATTCAACCGTTTACGAAGCTAACAAAATGAAAATAGCTATTCCCAAAGGGGTACTTTATAGCGATATAAACTTTAAATACTCTGTAAATAACAGGATATTACCAGGCGCTTTTTCGATCATCCATAATATACATACCCGCTTAATTCCTGTACATAAAAATTATCATGTGTGGATAAAGCCAGACATTTTGTTACCAGAAGCGCTTCAGGACAAAGCTGTCATTGTCGATACTCGTGGTATATACCAGGGGGGTAGTTACGAGAATGGTTTTATACGAGCCAGTCCGAGAACTTTCGGAAGCTTTTACATCAAACTGGACACCACCGCCCCCATTATACGACCGGTTAATATTGCCGATGGTAAATCAATGGCTGGCATTAGTAAAATAATCCTTAAACTTTCGGATAACCTGTCTGGCATTCGCTCCTTTAAAGGAACAATAGATGGGCAATGGGTACTTTTTGAATATGACTCAAAAACCGCCACTTTATGGCATACCTTTGAAGACAATCTAAATCCGGGAAAGCATTTATTGCAATTTATCGCAAGCGATATGAAAATGAATACCAGTACATATAACGCAACTTTTTACAAATAAACTATGGCTGAATTAAAAGAAGGCGATACAGCGCCGCAATTTACCGCACAAGACCAAAACGGAGACACCATCTCTTTAGGTGATTTTAAAGGAAAGGATGTGATTTTATACTTCTATCCTAAAGATGACACACCGGGATGTACAGCAGAAGCTTGCGACTTCCGTGATAATTATCAGTCGCTGCAGGCGCAGGGCTTTAATGTAATTGGAGTAAGCACAGATGATGAGACATCACATAAAAAGTTTGTGAATAAATACCAGCTTCCGTTTACCCTGATCGCTGATACGGATAAAAGTATTGTAGAAGCTTATGGAGTATGGGTCGAGAAAAACATGTACGGTAAAAAATACATGGGAACAGCAAGAAAAACTTTTATAATTGATAAAGAAGGAAAAATCAAAAAGATTATCGATAAAGTGGATACCAAAGAATCATCCAAGCAAGTTTTGGAATTACTAAACAACTAGCTCGAATAAGCAATTGAATTAAATCAATTGCTTATTTTCTTTTAAAGGGAGCGGTTGAAGTAGTGATACTTGCCATCGGGTTTATTTTAACTACCTTAAACTCGGTTCTTCTGTTGAGTTGATGATCTTTTATAGAACATTTAACTCCGTCTCTGCAACGATTGAGCAGTTCTGTTTCGCCCAGACCAACTGCTGATAACCTTGACGATCCAACACCTTTTTTTACCAGATAATTTACCGCTGACTGTGCTCGTTTTTGCGACAACCATTGGTTGTAGACAGCTTTGCCTCTCGAATCAGTATGAGACCGAAGCTCTACGTTAATATTTGGCATATTTGACATAAAAGATGCAACTTTATTTAATTCGGCAGCTGCATCAGGTCTGATACTCCACTTATTGAAATTATAATAGATATTTTGAAGTTTCACCATATAGGTGTCGTCTTTCGCACGCTCAAGCTCAAACTTGACATTAAATACAGTTGATTCAGTAAGTCCGATAGTTGAAATACTACCTTCCTGTTTCGAATAATATTGAGTCTGATTTCCGGTAATAATATATTCCATTTCGGGCTCTAAATCAAAATGAAACTTTCCCTGAACATCAGAAATTGTACTTACCTGCTGATTAGTGGTTCTATTTAAAAGAACCACTTCTACATTACTTAAAATGGTACCTGTTGACTTATCGCTTACTTCGCCATCAATGGCGAAAAACAAGGCCGTTTTCTGAGGAACGATATTGAATGTGTAAATATCATCTAATCCCAATCCTCCGGAACGGTTGGAAGATAAATAACCATTTAGATCATCGGTAAAAAGAATCCCGAAATCATCGTTCGACGAGTTAATGGGTGCTTTAAGGTTTTCTGCCAGTTCAAACTCATTATAAGCTCCCACGGCGGTGAGAATGTCCAACCCTCCCATCCCAACGTGTCCTTTTGATGAAAAATACAAACGGCCATCCTTTCTGACAACAGGAAAAACATCATCATCCGAAGTATTAACGTTCGGCCCGCAATTTACCGGAGCGCCCCATGAACCATCGGCTTGTTTTTGAGAAGCATAAAGATCCATTCCACCACGGCCACCCGGCATATCGGACGCAAAATAAAGAATTGCACCATTTGGCGATAAAGCGGGATGCTGAACCGAGTAACTGGCACTGTTTAAAGAAAGGGGCTTAGGTGCCGACCAGTCTGAACCACTTTTTGTGGCAAAGTATATTTTTTTTGTAGGAAATGGAGATTTCTTCTTTTTGCCTTTAGGTGATTCAGTCAGGGTGAAATAGACTGTATCTCCTGAGGCTGTAAACGCGGCTGGACCGGTATGATATTCCTGGTTTAAGCTCGGCATCAGGGAAACGTCGAACGATTCACCTTTTTTTGTCGCCTGGTATAATTTTAAATATGGATTTCCGGTCCACCCGTACACTACCACTTTCTTCTTGTCTTCCGCACTTTTCAAAAACCACCTGTCAGAGGTAAAAACCAGGTTCTCCTTATATTTTACAGGCGAAAATTCAGAGTTTTCGCTATTTAAGGCTTTAGCATTTTCTATGTGGACATTTGGATCAGGATTTTCTGCCCACATTCTTCCAACTTCTGTAGAATTGGCAAAACGGGTTGCTTCTTCCATCATTGAAGGAAGTTTCTGCCCGTAGAGAAGGTAATTTTTCTTTGCTTCCTCAAACTTTCCGTTTTGCTTAAGAGCATCGGCATAAAACTTATAATTAACAGCATCTGCTCCAGGGAAAGTGAGAACTTTGGCGTACGCCTTTTCCGCACCTTTTGAATCATTTATAAACCGATAACAATTAGCGAGTTTTTGCGCTACTTCAAGGCTTGGCTTTTTTTGCATCACCTTCTCATAAATAGCTAAAGCAAGCTTATAATCATACGTTTCATAGTATTTATTAGCTTGCTTGATGTTGTCAGAAAAGATATTCCGGGGAGCGAAATAAACAATAGAACAGATAAAAGATACTAAAACAATCTTTTTATATTTCATTGGAGCACACAATTAAAAGTAGCGTGGTGTAAGTAGCGCACTTTTTTTGTTTGCATTTAAGATTAAGCCTAAAGATATTTCATGTGTTCCATTTGTATAATCACCTAAATCGGAAAGAGAGTAATCATACGAATAACCAACACGAAGATTTTTAAGAACAAATGCTTCTACCACACCTACCACCGAATTTTGGTTAAAAGTGCTACTATTCCAACTAGTTTTTTTCCACAAGTTAACACCCGTCCTGTATGAAGCTCCTAACCATACCGATTCTTTGACCAAAACAAATGAGTTAAGATCCACACTAGTAGGGCCTTTCGTATCTTCTTTGATTAAAAAGGATGGCTTTAATTTAAAGTTCGGATTGAGGTCAAATAAATAGCCGGCTGTTAAGAAATAATGTCTACCCTGCCTTGCAATAGTATTTTTACCGACCTGTTGATAATTAATTGAATTAGATATCAGGTTCGTCGCAGAAAGTCCTGCATAGAATTTGGAATTACTATAATGCACTCCGGCTCTTGCATCAGGAACAAAATAAGTTTGTTTATTTGCAAAGTTTTCATCCGTTTCATCCTGTACCAGCGCATCAGCTGAGTTTAGAGTAAACTGTCCAACGCCGATTGAAATACCTAAAGCCAGCCGTGCATCCTCTCCTACCGGAATGCGATAGGCATAATTTGCGTGTGCAGAAGTTTGTCTCTGTAATCCTGCTTTATCATTAACCAGGGAGAAACCTAAACCTATCTTTTTGTCTACGCCAAAAGCTGCGTCAGCTATAAGCGACTGTGTTTTTGGAGCACCTTCAAAACCTGTCCATTGGTCGCGGTGGAGTAAACTAATGTTTTTAGTTTCACGATAACCAGCGTAGGCAGGGTTAATAACCAGAGTATTAAACATATACTGGCTAAATTGTGCATCTTGCTGAGAAAACGCGGGCTTTATGAGTATTAATAGAAAGGTGAGCGTTAAATATGGTTTCATATTAATTCTTTTTAATCATTGTAATAAATCCTTTGAACACGCGGGATTGATTCTCGATTGTTGCGGTTAATACGTAATAATAGGTGCCAGGTTGCAAATTACCACCATCCCAGGCAGTAGCGTTAGAATATCCTTTCGCACTGTACACTTCATCTCCCCAGCGATTATAGATACTAAGTTTGTTATCTGGATACAAATCAATGTTATTGATCATCCAGACGTCGTTTTTATTATCTCCGTCGGGAGAAAATGCATTGTAAAACGTAAATGGATTAACCCCGCCAATTTCAGAGCTGAACGTAAACGGAAGATTATGAAATGGCTGTAATGCAGTGTACTTTATACTGGTATTTAATGATTCAGCACGAAGGTCGTCGCCAAAAGAACCACTTACCACTGTTGACGGCGCGGCTTTCTCCCATTTTAAGAAATTTGTCCAGTTTACCAGCTGTGTATAGTTGTTGTCGATTATTGAATTTTGATAAAAAGTAATGTCACAATTAGAGCTACCTGCGTTTTGTCCTAATATAAAATAATACTTATCAGACACGGTTTTTACATCGAATCGCTTCTTTGTTTTATCATAACCGGCATTTGTAGGATCATCGTTTATCAATGAGGCAGAGAATGTATTCGGAGAAGCATTTTCCGGCTTAATGTCTAAGGGACGGTAAAGGGGATTAATTCCGGGCAATACAGGGTTGGAGGTAGCGCTTCCAAGTGGAAAGAGATATGATGAATTGGAGTTTGTGTTCCGAATCAAAGCTCCTTTCGCGGTAGTAATAAAACCGGTACCGGCAGTGCTGCTTGGATCTACATCACGAACAACAGCTCCGGAACTTGGGTTGGTAATATGGATAGTATAATCACCAGCATCAAGGCGTCTATTTCCCAGAGATAAAATTCCGGCTACGTCGATGTCTGTTTTAAGCGCTTTATCTCCATTAGAAAGTGCTAAGCTTGGAAATACAATCCGGGAACCGGCAATTTCCTGAGAACCTCCCGAAAGGGCAACTGTTCCTTTAGATTGGTTGTCGAAAACAACGGACGTTAGATCACTGTTGGTAAACGTTCCTGTAACTTCCAGCTTCCCATCATTCAAAACAGTCCCGTTCTTATTGATGAAATCACAAGAGACATATATCAGGCTGTTTTCGGATAAGGCTAGAGCGTTACCGGAGTTTACTAGTTGGGCGTAGCTGGTTGTGGAGAGCGATCCGCAAAAAGCCAAAACAAATATTATTGACTTTTTCATAATTATTGAATTACAGTTACATTAAAAGCTAAACTAGCTGGCGCATACACCGCGCCTGAAAGATTATGAAGTTTAATTTCAACTGTATTCTGGCTAACAATTCTAGCGTATGCAATTAGTACTCCGTTAGGTAATTCTACCGTTGGTGAAACGGATACACTGCCTGTTGTTGCAGCACCTTGAACAGTAAGAGTAACCTTTCCACTATTATTAGTGTTTATATTAGGCACTATATTCACATTTTTTGTGCCTCTCAATACCTGATTTATCGCTGTTCCTCCCTGCCCGATAATAACATCTCCATTTACTTCTAACTTTGCTCTTGGATCATTGGTATTTATACCAACGTTACCTACAGTCGTAGGGTCTATATTATCGCCTACTAAACGAAGTCGTTCAATATTAGCAGTTTTTAGTATTAAATCCTTATTATCCGTGGTTCCGATAAAAGCTGACGCCAAAGTTGAACCATTACCACTTAATGACCATGCATTTGTAGGATTTATGGAAGTACCTGTACTAGTCCAGGCCCCATTTGATTTCTCCCAAATCGTATTTGTAGAACTATCAAAATACATATCGCCATCAACAGCTGCTGCTGGGGAGCCGGCTGTAGGAGGAATTGTACCAGTATACCATTTGGCACCAGGAGACCCAGCAGGTCCAGTTAAGCCAATTGGGCCTTGTGGACCAGTTGCACCATCAGCACCGGCGGGGCCAGTTAAGCCAATCGGGCCTTGTGGACCGGTTGCACCATCAGCACCGGCGGGACCAGTTAAACCAATCGGACCTTGGGGGCCAATTGCACCATCAGCACCGGCGGGGCCGGTTAAACCGATCGGGCCTTGTGGACCGGTTGCACCATCAGCACCAGCAGGACCTGTTAAGCCAATTGCGCCTTGCGGACCTTGAGGACCAGCAGGACCTTCAGGACCAGCGGGACCAGTTACGCCAGCAGGACCCTGAGGACCAGCCGGACCAGTTGCACCGGCAGGACCAGTTGCACCCTGTGGTCCTTGAGGTCCAGCTATTCCTGTTGTTAAATTTGCAACTGAAGACCAGCTGCTTGCTCCTCTTTTGTAAACAGCTCCCGTAGTATTGTTAAGATAGTAATCACCTTCTTTTGCCCCGGCAGGTTCAGTAGCTGTTGCAGGTGGTGCAAGGCTTCCATTAAACCATGTTGCTCCAGCAATGCCAGGGATACCTTGAGGGCCAGTAGCACCCGCTACACCGCCAATCTCCGCCCAATTATCATCCTTCCAAACATTAAATGCTTTGTCATCAATATTATAAATAAGCATTCCGTTATACGCTATATTTGAAATGGTTGGTGTCAATAAAGCATCCCGCTGCACCTCAGTGAGGCGCGGAATCAATAAGCCCTTTTCCGATGAAACAATATCCAAAATTGCTTTATCACTAGGGGTTGAAGTTCCAATTCCAACAGAACCAGTTTGAGCATTTGCAGCAAGCATTACGCCTAAACAAAAAGCTAGGGCAAAAGAAAATCTGATTATTCTTTTGTTTGCATTGAGAGTGAAGGTGGGTAGAGATAGTCCCATATTAGTTTAAGTTTTGATAAGATGCGTTAATAATATTCGTTGCTTTATAATTAAGTATTTTAATATACAAATATGCACTTCTACGATCCGTGCCAAATTAAGGTTGCACTTATTAACATATTATTGTTAATAAAATGCTGTCCATCATTCCTCGCATTCCATTTTAATATTTACTTTTGCCGGATTATATACTTGATATGAACGCAGATATAAATAAATTAAACAATATTGCTAAGCAGGTCCGCCGTGATATCGTTCGGATGGTTCATCAATGCCAATCCGGCCATCCAGGAGGTTCTTTAGGATGTACGGATTACCTGGTAGCCTTGTACTTCCATATTATGAATCATAAACCTGATTTTAACATGGATGGAACAGGAGAAGATCTTTTCTTCTTATCTAATGGACACATTTCACCTGTTTTTTACAGCGTACTTGCCCGTTCCGGTTATTTTGACATTAGCGAGCTAAGTACCTTCCGTAAGCTTGATTCAAGATTACAAGGGCATCCTACTACCCATGAAGGTTTACCAGGTGTGCGTATTGCATCAGGATCTTTAGGTCAGGGCTTGTCGGTGGCAATTGGCGCCGCTCTTAGCAAAAAATTAAACAAAGACAACTCCCTTGTCTTCTCTTTACATGGTGATGGAGAATTACAGGAAGGACAAATATGGGAAGCAGCAATGTTTGCCCCACATAATAAAGTAGACAACCTAATATCTACCATTGATTTCAATGGCCAGCAAATAGACGGTCCCACAGAAAAAGTACTCTCCCTTGGCAATCTCAGAGCTAAATGGGAAGCATTTGGATGGGATGTAATGGAGATGAACGGCAATGACATTCAGGACGTTATTCGCGGTCTTGAGGAAGCGAAATCCAGAGCATTTAAAGGCAAACCAATTATGATTTTAATGCACACCAATATGGGACATGGCGTGGATTTCATGATGGGATCGCACAAATGGCATGGTGTAGCTCCTAATGATGAGCAATTACAAGATGCACTATCGCAGCTTGAATGTAGCCTGCAAGATTATTAACCCTATCTCCTACACGGGGAATGCATACGTAAAAAACAATAAGACCTCTTTTTAATGGAGGATTATGTAAGATATCAGATAAATGAAAAAATACTCTTTTACAGAAAAGAAAGATACACGTTCGGGATTCGGAGCTGGTTTACTTGAAGCCGGAAAGAAAAACGAGAATGTAGTTGCCCTTTGCGCCGATTTAGTTGGCTCATTAAAAATGGAAGCTTTCATAAAAGAATTTCCCGAGCGCTTTTTCCAAATTGGTATTGCCGAAGCAAACATGATGTGTATTGCGGCAGGTATGACTATTGGTGGCAAAATTCCTTTTACAGGGACGTTTGCTAACTTCTCTACCGGCCGTGTTTACGATCAAATTCGCCAATCAATTGCCTATTCCGACAAAAACGTTAAGATCTGCGCGTCGCATGCTGGTTTAACTCTTGGAGAAGATGGTGCTACTCACCAGATTCTTGAAGATATCGGAATGATGAAAATGCTTCCGGGCATGACGGTTATTAACCCTTGTGATTACAACCAAACAAAAGCTGCAACCATCGCAATTGCAGATCATCACGGCCCAGTTTACTTACGTTTTGGTCGTCCCGTAGTTCCAATTTTTACTGACCCTGATCAAAAATTCGAAATCGGTAAAGCATGGATGGTTAACGAAGGCGCTGATGTAAGTATTTTTGCTACAGGACATTTGGTTTGGGAAGCAATCCTTGCCGGAGAAAAATTAGCAGAGATGGGTATTGATGCTGAAATCATCAACATCCATACAATCAAGCCTCTTGATGAAGCAGCGATTTTAAAATCAGTTGCCAAAACAAGATGTGTTGTGACTTGCGAAGAACATAACCGTCTTGGCGGTTTAGGTGATAGCATTGCTCAGGTTTTAGTAAAGAATGATCCATTACCTCAGGAATATGTTGCCGTGAATGACTCATTTGGAGAAAGCGGTAAACCTGCCGATCTGATGAAGAAATACGGATTAGACAGTGAGCACATCATTCAGGCTGTTCAAAAAGTGATTGCCAGAAAGAATAAATAAATTCTTTCTTAAACATATTAAAAAAGCTCTTATCTGATAAAAGATAAGAGCTTTTTAATTTATATAAACTTATTATTTTAAGATCTATAAGGTTTTAGAAACCTTATAGATCCTCTGTCTGAGCAACTGCATCGATCCAAATACCGTCTTCCTTTATAATATTTATTAATTCGTCCAATGCGAATTCGGTATTTACACTTTTTTTTACCACCTCTTTTCCCCGATAAAGCGTAATTTTCCCCGGACCGGTTCCAACATAACCATAATCTGCATCCGCCATCTCGCCGGGGCCATTCACGATACACCCCATAATCGCAATTTTTACCCCCTTTAGGTGGCTGGTACGACTTCTGATTAATTGCGTGGTCTCTTGCAGATCAAATAATGTGCGACCGCAGCTTGGACAGGAAATATATTCTGTTTTTGAAATCCTTGAACGTGTGGCCTGCAGGATTCCAAAAGATGTACTTACAACTGTCTTTGTATCTATTTGAGGAGCATCCAACCAAATACCATCGCCAAAACCATCCACTAAAAGAGCGCCCACATCAGTTGCTGCATACAACTGGAACCTAGATTCTAAACTAACCGTTCCATCTTCCTGATTTGTGCTTCCAGACTCCTGATTGTTTTTAAAATAACTTCTCTTGATAATAACAGGCACCTCAATTCCCATTTCATTCAGAAAAAAGAAAAACTGGCGCTGATCGGCCATACCATGCAACTCACAGGTTTCAAGCACAAATACGAGTGTATTATCCAGGTTAAGAGAATTAAAAAGGTCGGTTTTAATATCTGAAGCAGAGAGCGAAACAAGGTTAAGAGAGCTGTCTTTTCGCCCTGCATTTACGTATTCGGCTAGGGTAAAAAGAGGATGGCAATTACGATTATCTGAGAGAGTTTTCCATGTTGAATAATTATACAACTGCTTCAAATTACCTGGCATCGAGAAGGATGGCAATTGATCGGCTAAATAAACAAAGTCGACCGATTGCTCGCCCATGTTATACTTATCCAGCAAAGCTGAATAAATGTATCCGGCATCGGACAGTGTTGCAGGATCTTTTAGGTTTTGAGTTGATATATCGACAATAACCCGTGGCACCTGATGACCGCCAATAAACGTATTTAATTCAGCAGACTGCCGCTTCTGGTATTCGTAGGGATTATAGTGAATTGTGGGTTGTGAGTTGCTGATTGTGGGTAGCTCGGCCTGGGCTGAAGCACGAAACTTGTATCGTTCGGCTAAGGCAATAGCAACAGGCGCCTCGAATTCAGGTTCTTCAGTTAGGGAAACTCTGATAGTATCTCCTAAGCCATCCTCTAATAATGTTCCGATACCAACTGATGATTTTATGCGGCCATCTTCCCCATCACCGGCTTCGGTAACACCTAAATGC